>CAZZMK010000019.1:0-14257 GCA_964655185.1 uncultured Nitrospirales bacterium
GCAGTTGGCAGGACCTATATAAGTAGTTTCAAAGTCTATCCTGAGCCCGAAAAGAGCAGAGTAAGATTACTTGTAAACATCAAAGGAGAAATTGCACCAGGGTTATCGCTGGAAGTGGATGCTTTATTTAATGGAGCCAAGGTAGGGATTGCTTCTTGTATGATTGATAATTATGTAGTGAATTTGGAAATACCTCTTCAAACTGTGGTTTTGTGGCATCCGGGAAATCCAAATTTGTATGACTTGCAATTCAGACTAAAAAAGAATAACGAAATTGTTGATAAACTGAGTTCTTACTTCGGTCTGAGAACTTTGAAAATTCAAGGGAGAAAGTTTTTAATTAATGATAAGCCTGTATTTCAGAGGCTTGTTTTGTATCAAGGATTTCACCACGATGGCATATGGACTGCCAGAAGTGATGAGGAACTTCGTGCGGATATAGAGAGGAGTATTGAGGTAGGGTTTAACGGTGCACGGCTTCATCAGAAAGTATTTGAGCCAAGATTGCTCTATTGGGCAGATAAACTCGGGTTTATAGTATGGGGTGAGTTTCCAGATTGGCAGTTAAATCATACATTGCCAGCAATTCATCTGCCAGTTGTTCAGGAATGGGTTGAGGTACTAAATCGTGATTTTAATCATCCATCCATAATAGGTTGGTGCCCGTTTAACGAGACACCAGTTGAAGCGGTGCCTCTGCAAAATACAGTATATGAGATTACTCGTGCAATAGACCCAACGCGTCCTCTACTGGATACCAGTGGATGGACTCACGGCTACCCTGACCCACTTCTACTTGACGCACACGATTATGAGCAAGACCCAACAAAGTTTAAGGAGAAATGGGATAAGATAGAAGTTGATATACCTCGGGCTAATTCTCCTTATGCAATTGTAAAACCCCTACCATTCTTTATAAGCGAATACGGAGGTATTGGTTGGAATGTTGAAGATGGTGGCTGGGGCTATGGTAAAAACCCGAAGACCATGGAGGAGTTTTATACCAGGTTGGAAGGTTTAACTAAAGCGATAGCGGACAATCCAAATATGTTTGGTTTTTGCTATACCCAACTACACGATATTGAGCAAGAACAAAATGGAGTATATTCATACGAGCGTGTATTGAAATTCGACAAAGAAAAACTTAAGGCTATTTTCACAATGCCTGCAAAATACGAACAGGATTGATATGTAACGGGAGTAAAGTAATTCTATCCTGTGATATTAACTATATTTCGCTTCAGGATGGAACGATACGACCGCACCGGTTGTGGATGTAGGTTTGAATTGTCCTGATGGTAAAACAGTAACACCTATTGGTTCCCCACCACCTAAACAATCAAGAATGACTTTATTCATTCTTAAATCGGTCATTCCGGGGTAACCTGGTGACCATCTACAACCTTGTTTATTGGGAAGACCAAGTAATTCGCACATCAGTTTATTTACATATTCAGCCATATCCTCTGCGATTCTATTGCCTAATCCATGGAGTAATAGATACCCTTCATTATCTCCATTACTTTTTAATATTTCTAAACCTTCTTCAATATTTTCCCCTGCGGTAGTTATTTGTAGCCCGACAACATCCAATTCGTTGCTTCCTGCAGGTCTGAAATATTGGGCTCCGGATACTATATCTTCATCACCTGAACCAATAACGGGAGTAAATACAATTCTTCCTAATTCCTCATTAGGGTTGGATGGGTTATATATTACGAGCGTATCATCCATTGCTGAGGCTGGGAATAACCCATATATCCCTTGCGGTTGAATCCAACCATTTTTATCCGCAAGATTAAGCCAATGATAGAAAAGTTTTTCAAGTTCTTCGTCGGAATGTCCAGCCTTTTTTTGTAAACTTTTGCCCCCAAATTTCCAATTTAACGAGAATAGGTTTATTTTATCTATATTTTGAGCAAACTCTTTTAGGGACATTTTTATTACTTTACATCTGAACCGTGGTTCAGATGGATACTTTGGAAAATCTTTGGTGATTATTCTACGGGGGAGATTTTGTAGTTTTTCTTTTTCTTCGGTAGCCCTTTTTATCGCTTGGAGATACCTCTGCTTTAATATTTCCTTGTTTTGGTCTATAAGTTGTAATCTGGTTTCGTTCTCAGATGTAAGTTGATTCATTATATTCACTGCATCCATAGCGGTTCTGCAGTAGAATACATCTCCACGGATTTTTTCTATATCATCCTGTCCCATCATAGCAACGAAGGCTGTATGCCTTGGCGTTACCGCCGCACCACCTACAAGTATGGGAATATCTAATCCTTGTTCTTTGCTCATCTTTGCCACTGTAATCATGTGGTTGGCAGTTTGGACAAGTAAAGCAGACATGCCTATCGCAGTAGCATTATTTTTCTTTGCTTGGTCGATGAAATCTTGTAACGGCACCATTACGCCTAAGTCGATTACTTTATATCCATAGTTTTCCAAAAGCGTTTTTGTTAAATCTTTACCTATCGAATGTATGTCCTGGAAAACTGTACCAAGTACGATAGTCCCTTTTGCCTGTTGTATTTCACATGAGGTAGTTTTCGCAGTGAATCGCATGTATGCCTCAATAAACCCCATAGCCTGTTTCAGTACATCTGCGGAGCGTAGTAGATGTGGAAGTGATACTTCTCCTTTACCGAATCTCTCGCCCAGTTCTTCCATTGCAGGCATTAGATATTTATTAACAAATTCAAGAGGCTCAATTTTTTCGAGAACCTTCGCTATCTGCGGAACGATTGTGTCTGTATATTTGTAAGCAAGCCCTTTTAGTTCCACTATGCCTTCTTTCTTCTCTTTGAAACCATCCTTAATTTTTTCGCAAATGGCATATTCAATTGGGAACTCATCGTAGTTTTTCTTTTTGGTTGTTTCCTTGTTAGAGAGTTTTAGAGAACGTTCTTCCAGTTTTGAAAAGGCTTCCATGTCCCTATCAAAAATTACTTTTAATGCAAGTGCATAGTCTTCAGGGTCAAGGTTCTCTACAAACACATAGTGTTGTGGGTTTAATATTGCGGAATGTAAGCCTCTTTTGCGTGCTTCATCAAGAAATACAGATGTAAGTACTCGTCTCATATGCGGTTTTTGTGAAAGGCCATTAGTTAGATTGCCTACTCCGATTATAGTAAAGCACTCAGGCAATTCTTGCCTGACTAATTCAATGCCTTTCAGTGTTTCCAATGCGAAGTTAGCAGATTCATCTGATTCAGAGCCAATAGGAAATACATTAGTATCGATAAACAATCGATGTGGCGGGATACCATATTTGTTGGCAGATTCTACTATCCTTTTTGCGAGTTCTAATTTCTTTTCCGCAGTATCAGCCGGTCCTTTGTTATCTGTGCACAAAGCAATATAGAAAGCACCAAAATCTTTGGTCGCAGGTAATAGAATGTCAAGTTTGGTAATTCCAGGCTGAAGTTCTTCGAGTGAGATTGAATTGAGTATTGGCACACCAGCGTAATATTTTACTGCCTCAATTAATGCATCTGGTTGGAACGAGTCTATGCATAATGCTCCTTTGATGTTTGCGCTAATTTGATGGACTACTTTGCATAAGGTCTGCACCGTATTCACTTGATTAGAGTCCATACATACATCTATTATTTCACAGCCGAGGTCATCTATTTGTTCGTGGGCGATACTTTCTAATGTATCCATATCAATACCTGTATCATTTTCTACTGCCTCTCGCACTTTTTTGGAGCCCCTTACATTTAGCCTTTCTCCTATTCTAATAAGAGAACGAGAAGCATCCAGTTCTACCGCTTTTTGCACCCCCGCTATAAATGTCTTCTTTTCTGGACCCCTCGCTTTGGGTTTCCTGTTTTTTAGTCGTTTGGCAAGTTCGCTAATGTGTTCAGGGGTGGTGCCACAACACCCCCCAACTATGTTTATTCCATAGGTTAAAGTTAAATATTCAAGAATCTCTGCGAATTTTTTAGGTTCAAATTTAAATACAGTTTTACCACCTTCGGACTCTGGTAACCCTGCATTTGGCACCACGCTAAGCGAAATATGTGCATAGCGTGACATTTTTTCTACTGCGGGCTCCATCAGGTCAGGACCAATTGAACAGTTTATGCCGAAAACATCTACATTCATCGCCTCAATTGAGACAAGTGCAGAGAGTATATCCACATTGAAAATCTGCATTCTTGCGAATTGGTCTACGGTTACTTGGGCAATGATTGGTAATGTTTTGCCTCGTTCACGCATAGCGTCTCTTGCACCCAGGATACCCGCCTTGAGTTCGAGCACATCTTGTTGAGTTTCAAACAGTAATACATCTACGCCACCATCGATTAACCCTTTAGCCTGTATGTAGAAATTCTCTCTGATTTGTTCGAAAGTACTCTGTTTAAGTCCTGCCTGAGAATATGTAAGGAAAAAGTTGGAAGGTCCAATAGAGCCAAAGATAAATAAATCCCTACCATCGTATTGGGGACTTTTTTTGTATTCTTCTCTTGCTTCATACGCAATCTCTGCGCCTCTTCTGCTGAGATAGTAACTGAATTCTTTTAGAGGGATTTTCCGCAAATCAATTGAGTATGGGTTGGGAGGAAATATATGCGTATCTAATTTTGATAAGTCGTACTCCAACATTCGTAGATAAGATGCGCCAAAGGTATTAGTTTCTACTGCGTCTGCACCCGCTTCATAGTATGATTTATGAATTGCCTTAATTGCTTGGGGGGCTGAGAAATTTATAATATCGGCGAACATTTTAAATTGGTCGCCACCATAGTATTCTGGACCAAGTTCCAATTTTTGAATCATCGTCCCTGTGGCACCATCAAGTATTAACACTTTTTCTCTTAATGTGTTTAAGAAATCCATTGTTGTGAGTACCCTTCGGATTTAGAAAGGAAATTAACGATGATTATCATATCATATAAATTGTATGGTATTCTTTTAACGATAAACTGAAGCATAACCGCATAAATTTTTAAGATAAACCTCTTTGAGATGCTATTATGAGAATAAGGGATTTATATAACTCAGGGAAGTTAGTAATTTCTTTTGAGTTATTCCCACCGAAAGATTGGCAAGGATTGGCTGAATTGTATGAACATTTTAAGGAATTGATTAAATGTAAACCATCTTTTATAACCTGTACCTATGGAGCCGGAGGTTCAGGAGGTGCAAAAGAAGCCCAACAACGAACCTATGAAGTGTTAAAGTGGATAAAAAAGGACTATCCTCAAGTTCCGCTGGTTTCTCATTTAACTTGTGTAAATGCGACTAAGGAAGAATTAAAAGACTATCTTACTAAAGTTAATGAACTTGGGGTGGTAGGTATAGTCGCTTTGAGAGGCGATGCTCCCGGGAAAACTAAGCAATTTATACCTTATCCAGGAGGATTCAGGTACGCAGTAGAATTAGTGAGGATGATTAAGGAAGAGTTTCCAAATTTAAGTGTGCTTGTTGCAGGATATCCAGAGAAGCACCCAGAGGCTCCCACTCTTGAGGAAGATATAAAGCATTTGAAAGAGAAAGTAGATGCAGGTGGCGAGGTAGTATTAACTCAACTCTTCTATAACAATGAAGATTTTTATAGGTTTAGAGATTTATGTGTTAAAGCAGGTATTAATGTGCCGATTGTGCCGGGGATTTTGCCAGTTACCAACCTATCGCAGGTAAAGCGAATAACCTCTTTATGTGGAGCAAAGATAAATGAGATGCTTCTTCAACGACTTGAAAAGTACCCTGATGATGAAGAAGGACAATTTTTAGTTGGTGTCTATTATGCTACTGGCCAAGTCGAAGACCTAATAAAAAATGGGGTACCTGGTATACATTTTTATGTATTAAACAAATCACGCTCTGCTCAGTATATTTGTAAAGCACTTTCTCTTTAATCATTGAGGCTAAAAGTGTAATTGCTATTATTAAGTGTAATAAAAAATTACTGTTTTTTCTTAGGTTTTGGAATAATAAGTTTTTGACCTATCTGTAAAATGGATTTTGGTGTAAGGTTGTTGGCTCTTAATATTTCCTCTGTTGGCACGCCATATTTCTTACCAATTGTGTATGGGCTATCCCCTTTTTCAACGGTATGAATGATATTTTCAGGTTCAGGTTGTTCAGGCGGTGATGATTCTAATGATTCTTCTTTTTCCTTGGGACCCTTGGAAGTTGCTTTCGAGGTGGATTCGATTTTTGCTTTTGGATTAGGTATTTTTAATTCTTGGCCTACGCGGAGTTTGGTGGGGTCAGTTATATTGTTAAATTTCATAAGTGCTTCCGCTGTTATGCCAAACTTTTGTGCAATTGTAGCAGGTATATCACCAGGCTGAATTTTGTAAACAATTACCTCGCCTACTTCTGTTGTGCCTTCATCTGATGATTTTGGAGTTATCTCTTCGGGAGGCTTTGTCAGTGTAGTTTCTTCTTTAGGCTCGGGTTGCTTTGATATCTGCGGGGTCTCGGTAGTTGATGGTTGAGTTGTGAAGGGTGTTTCCTTTTGTTTACCGGGGATTCTAAGTTTTTGTCCAATCCTTAAAATAGATTTCTCAGTGAGGTTGTTGGCAAGTAAAAGTTCTTTAGTTGTTGTGCCTAATTTGTTGGCTATTTTTGACAGAGTGTCTCCTGCGACCACAGTATAAGTGCTAATATCTTCTTCCTCAGAACTACTTCTTTGAGATGTTGGAGGAGTTAAGGCTTGTGAAGTTGGAGAGGAAGGACCTGGCTTTGATTCATCAGGTTTGCCCTGCTTCGAAATTTTATCCTCTGCTAACATTAAAGGTGTTACCTTCAGGTGTTCAATAAGTGATAAAGCCATTCCCTCTGCTAAATATAGTAAAGCAGATGCTTCTATCCGTTTTCCGTTTGAAGAGGTTTTATCTGCAAGTTCCAGGATCCTGTTAACTTCTTTCATCAGCACATTTGCTCTTCTATCGTTTTCTAAACTGATAGAAGAGCCTGTCAGATAACTTGTAATATATTCCTCGCATCGTGTTTTTATGTCCAAGAACGGCTCGCGGAAAGGTTCAGGCTTAGACTGTTCTAATATGCAGGATTTTCTTAGAAAGTCGTATAAGTAGTAAGTTAGAAGTGCACCTTTGCTTCTCCAATTCACATCTGTAATAATATTTTTTTCAAACTCGGGGAGATATCGAAATATACCAATTAATCTTACTCTATTCTGAGTATCTCTCGGATTTTGAGATATGGCTTTAATACTTTCAATGATAGATTGGGGAAGCATCGTTGCTAACTGAGAATTAATCATCTTGTCAGCAAGAATTTTTATGTTATTTTGAGCGGTTGCTACCACAACGTTGTAGCAATTACCAGTTAGATAGGATGGGGAAAGCCGAGCATCTACAGTTAGACTACCATTTGTAAGTGATGGTAGTGATATCGGGTTAGAATAAATATCAAATCCCTGTGTAGTAGCGAGTGTTTCTCCTGTAAGTGTAAGGGGTTGTTCGCCCCAGAAAGTAAGCAACCAACCTTGTGGAGATGAGAAAACGCAGGCTTTTAACGTAGGCTCGTTTTGGTACCATCCGATAAATTCAATCTCTGGCTCCCATAACCTCGATATCGCAAATATGAATGGGACGAGTGGAGTGGGATGCCCATCTTGAAACAGTAATTCTGAAGAAAGTTTTATTTTTGAGATATCCAGTGTAAGTAATTCCCAAACTTTTTGAAATTGTTCCGATGTACTGAGTTGGAGATTAGATTTCGTGAGAGATATAGATAGTTTCGGAATTTCTGCTCTGGTTTCGATTAGTCTCTCTGTTAAAATTTCTATTTCAGTTGTGTCTAATTTCCCACACCAATTTATTTCAATCTGCTCCGTATCTGATATTAATGGCTCTATATTTGAAAGACTTTCAATAGAGTCTATAGAAAAAGATATTTTTGTCGTTTTGGAGGTTTTGGTTATTAATTCGCATGCTCGAGTTAGAAACGAATTATTCTTTGTAGACTTAAAATCCCATTTGTTCACATAAGGACCAACCTGACTGTATAAATGTTCGAAGGAATCTTCGGATGAGGAAAATTTATTAGGGTCGAATTCAATTGACACTTCATATCCTCGGTTTATAGCATTTTGAACTATCTCTTGTATTTGTGGTGATTCAGCAGAAAATACCACTTCGTCAAACCAGTATAGTTTTAGGAAAGGCAAGAGGTTTTGTGGAGGTTCTATTACCCCAAATATACTTTTGTTTTTAGGTGTAAACCTTTCCAATCTGCAGAAAGATATTTTCCATACTCCTGAGAAGTCTTTATATGATATTCTTACCTCAGCAGTGAAGAACCCCCTAATAGGTGGGAAGTCAGTAATCGAGAAGCAATAGACTGAATTTGATTGGATAGTAGGATTTTCCGGTGTAAATCCGTAGATTATTTCACCCTCTGGATTTTCTATTAGTACTTGAAGATTGAAAGGGGTATTTTGAGGTCCTGTAATGCATATAGGCAGAACCTCATCAGTGTAGTAAATTGGCGGAATTTGTTCGGGTGGCATATACACATTAAAAAGATTGTGAATATCATCAGATGTGCTTGTCAAAATGATAAATGCTAAGAGATTATATAGGACCATATATTATGTTCCCAGTGTTTATAGTTCGCCAACAAAAGGATTAGTTTCTCTTTCTATACCAATAGTTGTTGTGGGTCCGTGTCCAGGGTATACTACAGTATCATCTGGAAGATTAAACAATTTATTTTTGATGGAGGAAATTAAAAGTTCGTAATCTCCACCGGGTAGGTCTGTTCTTCCAATAGAACCCTGAAATAGTACATCACCTACAAAAACCACCCCATCTCCGACCAAACATATATGTCCCGGGGCGTGCCCAGGGGTATAGAGTACTTTGAATATTGTATTGCCTACGGATATTTCATCACCTTCCTGTAGATAATCGTCAGGTGGTGGAGAATCTTGAAATGGCACTCCAAAAAGTAATGCCTGTTGACCAAGTGTTTGGAGGACCACTTCACTTTCTGGGTGCATGAGAAGGGGTGCTCCAGTTGCTCTGCATATACTTGCATTCCCACCGCAGTGGTCAATATGACAATGCGTATTGATTATTGCCTTTACCTTTAGATTACTTAAATCTCTAATCAATCTAAAGTTCGATTCGCCCGGGTCTATAACAATTGCTTCCCCATTATCTATGACTACATATGTATTAACTAAAAATGGTGTAAGTTCATATACCTTAATTTTCAAGTTGCTACCTCCTCAGTTTTCCGATTTACTTATTATATACGATTATTAGTAGAATATGTAGTTAGTTAGATGCCTACTTAATTTACTTAGGTAACCTACTTAGTTAGGTCATCTATGGAATATACCTTATTCGTTTCGGGCAAGTTGTATATTGAGTCTCCTTTGACAGAGTTTGGATGAATTAGTTTCTCGGGCTGATCAGAACCTAATCCAAAGTAAACCCTATAATGGCCCTGATGCGCTCTTGAGTTTTCGAACTGCCCTACTGCGCGAGTAATTTTTTTGTGTTTTTTTGTTTCAAGGATGAGTCTATCTCCAAATTTTATATCAGAGTTGAATACTGGGTAGGTGAGGTCTACTTGAACCCAGTTTCCTGAGGAGGTTGTATTTTTTATTAAACTAATGTGCCACCACGGCCCATAACCACTTATATTTGTATGAGATTTTTCTCGGTAGCCAATTATCATATCTATGGTACCATCATTGTTTGCATCAAAAACCTCTATTCTTGCATCACTGAATTTATCGGGAGTAAGATTGGTGAATTCAAGCAAATTTATCTTTTCATATGTGTGTTTTTCAGAGGTTTTCCTATATATTCCATTTGGTATAGATATTAGTTCGTCAAAGGAATCGTTATCAAGGTCAGCCCATGCACACCAGTAGGAAATAGTAGGTAAGCCAAGTTCAAACGGAAGTAATTCTTCCAACTGAAAATTACCGGTGTGTTTTGCAAGGTATGTTTTATAGGTATTTAGGTCTCCAAATAAGAATTCTAATTTTTGGTCATGGTCAAAGTCATTAGCAAGCAAAAATGTTGGAGTAATACTGTCTTTAGGTATTTCTAAGATCCGTTTGTTAAATACTCTACCGTGTATGTTTTCGTAAAAGCATAGTTTGCCGTTGTTGAAGGTAAGTAGGTCAAGAAATTTATCCTCGTTAAAATCGAACCAAAAATAAGGGACTTCTCCTGTTATATCTAATTTATATTCAGATGTGCAATCAACATATTTTTCATT
The DNA here is from genome assembly GCA_964655185.1 of uncultured Nitrospirales bacterium. Taxonomy (GTDB): domain Bacteria; phylum Hydrogenedentota; class Hydrogenedentia; order Hydrogenedentales; family Hydrogenedentaceae; genus Hydrogenedens. Next base: position 10,222 of record CAZZMK010000019.1, read on the forward strand.
GTGTTTTTTGAAGAAACGGCAGTTCTCATTTCTTGTGCAGACAATAAAAAGTTCTAACACGCAGTCATTATCTATATCTACCCAGCAGGCTTTTCGTGAGCCACATCCGCAATTTTTTAGACCCGATTGAGTATAGATATTTTCGAAGGTTAGAAGTTTCGTCGAGGGGAATTTGTTTATAAATAATTGGTCTTGAAGTAGGTTTTCTCTTAGATATTGGAATTTTGTTAAGCCTCTTAATCCACCTCTTCCTATGAATAGGTCAATTGCACCATCTTGGTTAATGTCTGCCCAGGCATAAGAGTGTCTATCTACAGTGTTAAGTGTAATATTATGAGTAGGAGGGTTTGTTTTTTCCGGACCGATAAAAATATTTGTGAGAGGTAGGTTAGTGTCTATATGAAAATCTACAGGAATCGAAGGAGCGATGACATCTACTTCTATATGTTCCTTATCTTCAAGACCCAGTATTATTTTGCTTAAGTTTTCAGATTTGTATAGGTTTACTTTGCCTCCTACTATCTGGGTAACTGATACATTATTGTGAGGCACTTTTACCTCAAGCATTACTTTTTCTACAGGGGGTAGTTTTATGTATCGAATATTAATTTTCCCCCAGATATAGTATATATACAGACCATTTTTTTCTATTTCTGGCGGTGCTATATTACAAGCGAAGCCGAGAAGTTCAGGTTGAAGGTCTAATTTTAATGTAGTTGTAGCGTCTTGAAAATTAAAATTCCCATTATTTATGAGGAAAGTAGGTTTAAAATTACAGTTTGAAGTATAAATATCAAGCAAACTATCTTGGTTTATATCTGTGACACCGATATCAAAAATCTGGTATCTATGGATAGGGGTATGTATAATTTCAAAACAGAAGTTTTTGTCTTTTTGAAATTCTAAACTAATTTCGTATTCAGGGGAACCTATTACATTGGGATTGGGACAGGAATAATTCGAAATAGTATTGTTTTCTTCCAAAGCAAATATGTTGTTACTAATTACTACGCCGATTAAATATAAAAAATACACCATAAGGGTAGGTGCAATATGTGTTATTTGGTGACATTTGAACATAAAATGCTAATAATTTTTAGTTGTAATAAGGCGAAATGGTTTGGAGTTAATTATAAATATGTTTACTAATTTTAGACTATCCGAGGCTATATGTAGCATATCCTCCACATCTTCTCGATATTATGCCTAAATTCAAACTTCTTTAATTGGCATATAGAATTTGTTCTGATTTGCATTCAAGATAATCTCTACATAAAATTAGCATCTTGAGAGATTTCTACTCGTAAATTAATTCAGGTAACCCAGATTGCTCAAAGTCTCTTGGGTTTCATCAGTCATATCTATTAACTTTCTCTTGTCTGCTGACTCTTTTGAATAATACTCAACCCAGAAACAAAAATCTTTTTTGTTTTCGAGTTGATTTCTCTCCCGAAGTTTAACATCTTCACTTGAGAAATAGAAGGATTTCCCATCTTTTAGTTGTAAGGCATGATAGTCAGAGGGATACTTCATTGATAAACAATTTTGAATGTGAATTTTTAATTCATTTTTTTCTTCAGTCGGCATAATTTGAATTATTGCAGGTGTATCACTCTTTGGAATAAACACATCTGCCTTTAGATCCATATTTGTTGTTCTCTCGTTTTTTGTCCGTAATACTCCTCCTTCAATCTTAGAAAACAAAATAGGAACAGAACATTGTATATGTATCGAGCCAATCCAAAAAGAAAAAACAGGATTTGTAAAGTATAACAACCAACCCTCTTTTTTTAACCCGAATTTCTGTTTTAAAAGATTAGCCATATCCATAAATATTTCTGGCTGGTTTGGACTAAGGTCGTAATATTCAGGCATATTTCTTTGTAAATCGAACAAGTATTTAGCACCCTTGGGAATGTCCTCCAAGAGTTTATATTGTTCTTTAATAACTGCTCTCATATCTCCTCTTAGACTGGATGAGAATATAGGCCTTTTCGTAGGTTTATTTGAAATTATGTCTAACAAAGATATTCCATCTAATGCTCTCCCATTTCTTTTATTCAAAATTTCTAATATAGTAGGCATTAAATCCTCTAATATAACCCTATGTTTTACCCGAAGCCCTGCATGTTTATTTCCAGGAAATTTGATAATAGTTACATTCCGCATACTTTCTTCGTAGACATTATCGTGACCGTATAGTCCGTGCTCTCCTAATGATTCACCATGGTCGGAAACAACAGCAATAAAAGCGGAATCATATAGTCCTTTTTCTTTCAAAAAAGAGAAGAAATCTCCTAATGCGTAATCTACTTTATAAACGCAATCATCATAGAGAGCACGAAGATAATCAACCTCTTCCTCGACTGGGAAAACATCCCCTGTCGCGAGGTAGGTAAATAATGACCCAGATAGTGAAATATTCTCACAGCCTATATAGCCATTTTTAGGTCTTGTTAATCCACTTGAAAATACCTTAAATTCATCCTCCTCCGCGTCATAAATGAAATCTCCATATGCCTTTGAGTGCACATCGTAATTGTGCATAAATACAAATAACTTTTGAGTTTCGTTCTTAATTATCCAGTCTTTTGCTTCCTCACAAACCTCAATTACGGACCTTCGGTTTCCCACACTTCCTTCCTCGGGAATTGAAAATAAATCCATCCCTCGGGCAAAACCTCGCGATGGAATAAACCACCACAAAAATCCTACAAATCCTCCTGTTATATATCCATAGTTTCTCATTAGTTCAGGCAAGGTTTCTACATAAGGATGAACATCTGTGTTACGAGTTAGGCCATGGTTTTCTGGATATCTCCCCGTGAGTATGCTCATGTGTGCCACAGGAGTAAAAGTTTGGGTAGTATATGCGTTTTCAAAAACCACAGCATCTTTTGCAAAAGCATCTAAATTCGGGCTTGTAGGTAGATGATATCCATATGGAAGCAAGTGGTCGGGACGGAGTGTATCACAAGATATTATAAAGAAATGGGGGTACTCCTGTGAGTACGTATCTTTATTTATGGAACTAACGAGCATAGGGTTACCCCATACTCCAAAATCTCCAATTGGATTTTCTAATGAATCCATTTGAAAAATTAATTCTAATTCCTTCCCCGCGTATTTATTGAGATTCAAAACTACTCTCTTCCACCATCTATCCTCCTCTTTTATTTGGGGACGCATTTCTGCCTGGTATATTGTTTCCGTGACTTCATCTGCTTTAACATTAATCGAAAAAGATATCCCATCTGTTTCCCAATCTTTTCCTTCGGAAAACTTCTTATATGCTCCTAAAACGGGATTATATATTCCTGTATAAAAAATCAAATCTGTCCCCTCTTCAATTTTCTTAGTAAATACCATGGTGTCATCCCACAAGACATCCATACAAACGCTACATAAGGTTAACTGTCTCGGATATGGCTTATCATATGGCACTAATTCCACTTTTAATAACTCTACATTACTTTCACCGCTACTTCCTTTTACTTCTATACATATTTTGTCACATATATCAAAAATGGAATTTTCTTTATCGGGGAATTTTAGAGCAAATGGATATATATGAACCTTACCATCATTGATTAAGTTTATTCCCCCCGAGGGAAAATAAACTTTATCACCCCATCTTTTGCTTGTCCAACCCCACCTTATTTCTTGACCCTCCTTGCTGGCTACATATATCCGAATGAATTGATACATCCCCAAATTAATAGAAGAGGATTTAAGAAAAGAGATAATTCCAGTATTTTTGTCTACATATCTTTCCCACTCTTCCCCCTCCAATTTTAATTCTTGCAATTTTTCTCTATTTTCCCAGAATTCTTTTGAAAAACGATATATTGTCTCCCCCATTGAAATAGAGTGTATTTGGACAATATATCCAAGAATTATTGTGATTATTAAAAAAGCATTTTTGCCTACATTTTTATTTGGTTGTGTATTACTCATAAACAAAATAAAATAAATATTATGTTATATTTTCCTATTTTTCTGCTTATCTTAATTATATGTTGAAAGATCGGAAGAG
>CAZZMK010000020.1:0-6740 GCA_964655185.1 uncultured Nitrospirales bacterium
GGCATTCCTGCTGAACCGCTCTTCCGATCTGTCTTGTCGTTTTCTCCCATAGTTCATTTAATTTCTCTATACCTTCAGGTTGATTCCTTTTTGCAAGTGCTGTCAAAACTACGAACTGAACCCGAGGTTCAGGGTCATTCAATAGGGATTTTAAATACTCAGTAATCTCATCAGTAGGTATTATGTCAAGTAAAGTCAGTGCACATACGCGAGTATTGACGTCTATCTCCGGCTTAGTTAGTTGTAGTAATCTATTTTTCCATTCAGGCTTAACGAATGGAGTTAGACACATTACCGCAAGCATTTTTGCGGAAGGTGGCTCTTCTGGTGTCTCCAACACTTTGAAAAATTTGTTTATTCCTTCATCACCATACATCCTTACTATCTCTTGGGAAAGTTGAAGGGCTGTGAGATAGTCGATGTTTTCAGGCTTTAGACTTGCTAATGTATGCCACGACTGATATAAATTCTCAAGTGAGGTTCCACCCATCTTGCTTGTGTTATCTTTGGAACCACAAGATGAAAATATTAGACTTGCAAAAATTAATGGGCAGAATATATAAACCACCTGTTTTACTCGTTTTTGAAAATTCATTATTTAAATCCTTCTCTGGAGAACTCAAACTTGTGTAAAAAGCATATCAAATACAACTAGTCTTTTACATTGTTTAATTTTCAGATGCCTTTATTTTACGCACACAAGCGGTCTCGGAAACACACCACCTTCCCCGATATCAAATATTCTGAAAAAACCATCTTTACAGGCAGGTACTACTGATACTTTTGTCTTGCCCCAAGGCAGGATAGACTCTTCCTTTGTATTTTCTCTATGAGTGTGTCCGTACAGAAGAAAATCCACAGGGTCATCTACAAATAATGTTAATTGTGTTCTCATTCCCATAGTAAATTCATATCTGTGTGTAACCCCGAAAGTCCACCTTGAAGATTTCAACTCTCTCCTGTACCTGTAAAGCACATTATCTTGCTCGTCCCAAGGGTCAGCAGTTCTATACTCACGCGAATCGAATATAATAAATCCATCCTTGCTATATCTGAAAGCGTACATAGAGGTGAAGAAAAACTGTTCATAAGTATCCCCTGCCCTATCGTGATTGCCTGCACATACGAAGGTGGGTTTTGTAAATTTATTTAAGAGTTTTAGAAAAGTTTTCATCTCATCAATACTGCCGTTATGCGTCAAATCACCCGTAAGTAGGACAAATTGGGCATCGGATTGATTTATCTTGTCTATTATCTTCTCAAAAATAACTGAATTTTCGTCGGAAGGGTCAGTTGATTTTATGTGTATATCAGATACATGCGCAAATGTATAGTATTCATAAAAACCATCGAAGAGCCATACTGCTCTTTCATTAATATCTACCCTATTGTCTTTTGTTACTAATTGAATTGAGTATGGATTTTCATCACTTGAGCCTTTTTCCAGCCAGACTTTAGCCACCCATTTACCAAGTGATTCTTTTTCCGCCCATTGTGGATTTAGAGGTATTTTTTTACCAGTAATATCGATTAGAAAAAGATTACCTGGCTCTTCTGATATTACTCTGAAATCCTGTCCCTTTGCCAATACGACTGGAATACCTTCATTCGGAAGTTTTATCAAGCCTAATGTGCCATCTGAGTTTCTTCCAAGACAAATGTTTCCGTAGAAGACTAATATTGCAAGGATACTTGTAGTAAGAATTTTTATTTTCGGTTGGCATTTAAGCATACTTATTCATTCTATTATTTTTGTTTAGGTCTCCATTGAGGGGCTAAGTGTTTTTTCCCCTCTGTTATCTGGATTATTTCATGATTATCTTCAATCTTTTTGAGAAATAGTTCTGGTTTCCCACCTTTGTTCGATACGAAGCAAATCCATTTGCTATCAGGTGACCATGTCGGTGACCAAGCATCGAACTCGCTACTTACTACTAACGGGAATACCCTCGCAGTTTCGGGGTAGACTCGGTATATACCTCTTCTACCATTTCTAAATGATTCGAATGCTAACCATTCTCCATTGGGAGCCCAAACTGGATTCCAATCCGCAGATGTATGGTTTGTTATATTGGAAATTCCTCGCCTACCTAAATAATAAATTTCCCTATCCCCCCCTTCATTGCTTTCGAAAGCCATGCTACTGCCTTTCGGAGACACCTGTGGGTTATATTCTTCAAATCGGAGGGAGTCTGGCATTAATTCTCTCGGAAGAGGAGTTGCCTGTGTTTTGCTAACCAAAACTAATTCATTTGAAAGTTTAGGGAAATCGGTCTTAATAACTGCAACTCCCACCAACACTCCTAATGAGTAACCTTCTTCAAAGAACTTTTCTATGTCGAATCCTTCGGCATAAGTAACTTGTGTTACGGTGGCGCTCATTGCGTTGAGTACATCGAGTCGTGGGAACCACATAGGCTTCATTATCGAAGGTAGTCTCTCTCCGCCCCATTCCTCCTCAGTCTTTCGCTCCAGGTTGTAGACCATGAGTTTTTGGTCAATTAACCCTTTTTCACAAGATGTGTAAGCAAGGTATTTCCCATCAGGAGACCAGGCAGGTTCATCATTCCAGGAATATGAATGACTTAATACCTCTAAAGATTTACGCTCCAGATTATATATCCCTATTTGAAGTCCCCCAGAGTTAAGTTTGAGAGAGAAGGCTATTTTCTTTCCATCCGGAGACCACGTCGGTGCTCCATGATGTGAGCCCTCTGAGATTACCTCTTCGCTTTTATTTTTTAAATCAATAATGGTAACCCTAAAAGTATCTATATCTTCCCCACTTAAGCAAGCGATATAACCCTCAGGGATAGTTATTAAGCCATGAATAAGGATAAAAAGACTTATAGTACTCGATAATGACAACACCTCACATCCTCAGAAATTTGGGACAAGTATATTATGATTGGTATGTGAACGTACCTTACTTTATATTAGTGAATCGTCTGCTTTTTACTTGCTGTCTGTATTATGAGAACTACTGCTACTAATAATAAAATGTCTGCAAAAGTAAACAATCTACCAGATTCTCCTGTATTGCTACCTCCACACCATAGTATTTGGGTCATTTTTTCAGGAGGCTGTTCAGGTGTAGACTCCTGCTCCTCGTAGAATTCAAATGCTTGAGGTAAATTAGTAAAACCTCCTACTGTTTGAATGTATACATCAACAAGACCTGCCTGATGTTGAGGAGTTATTACTTCAATCTCCTCTTCTGTTATTGCTTTGTAACTAACTACAGGAACTCCGCCAAATTTAATTGAGAGTATACCCGCAAGATTCTTCCCTCGTATTCTTACCGATTCCCCACCGGTGGTTTTCCCTCTATTGGGTACTATTTGAGTTATTGTAGGATTGCCGACTACGTATATTATGGGAGACATTGACTCTTCACCTACTATCCCACTTATAGTTATCGGTATAACTCTGAAATACCATATATCCCCGCCGCGCGTAACATTTGCAGGTACTGTCCGATAATTTGTCAAGGCAGGTACAATTTCGTGATTTCTAAACCAGTAAAGGATACTCAATCCCTCCGCATATTTGGCAGGGTCGGTGGTCATAAGTGGATGAATGTAATCATAACTTGCTACAAGTGGCCTACCTGCAGATACCATTCTTGTCGCATTAGTGTCCTCTGCAGGGGAAAGCGAAGAAATGCGAAGGTTCACTGCTTGGGGTTTTATCTCAACAGGGTTAACATTTATCCTGATATCTTGATAAGCATACTGGTAGCCTTGTTGCGCAATTATACGCAAGTAGTAGTTCCCTGTATCAGCCAAAGTTGGTGTCCAAGAAAATCTTCCTGTACCTGTGCGGAGGTCGGTGAATGGAGGGGTATCGGTTCTTAGCCACTGGGCTGAAAGATAAGGTATCGGCTGACCTGTATATTGTGTAGTTACATCAAACATTAAAAGTTGGTCGGGTAATGAAGTAAAAACTGGCAATGGATTTATACTGAGTACATTAGAACTTTGTGGCAATGCAGTGAAATCAACATACCTGTTCAAACTCGGGATGCCACTTGTAATAGTAGATGGGTCTACAGGAATACCCCTTCCATCTGATAACCCAACTATTGTGTAATTGGGGTCTAATTGTAAATATGTAATTCTTATATGCCCGCTGAAGAACAATTCTACCTGAACAGATGAGCCTGGATTTCCGCCTGAATAAGGATTAGGTACTCCTCCTAAGTTGTTCTTAAGCACCCTATCAAATGTGATAACTACCCTGTCGTCCATCCGCTTTATCCATATCTCTCCACCCGAATCGGGAGCCAGGTCAGAGAACAAAAACGAAATTCTCGGGACTGAGAAATGAGCCTCTAAGGTCGGGAAATTCTCAGGACTTTCTAACCCTACTGGTATGAATGAAATATAACCATTCCCACCAATATAAATAGTGCTATATCTCTTGCCGAAGAATGGGAACTCTGCATCAGAGAGTGTGTAACTAACAAGGCCATCTGTTCCAATAGAGAAAGAATACACCGTTTCCGTTGAAGTTCCTTTGTTTATTGGGAAGGAGAACACTTCAGGAATGAACACCGCATCATATTTATTAAAAGAACCTATGTATCTATTGCCGTCGAGGGGATTCACAGGTCCTCCAGTTGGGATGAACATAATCTGACTATATTGCAATTCCTCGGCAACTGGTTTATTGGGGTATAGTTGTCTGAATTCTTGGGTCCATACAGGTGAGGGCTCTTCACCCGCCACAGCACTATCATGCGCTTCTATGGGCGGAAGTTCTGCCATTTCGACAAATAGTACATAATAGTACTCGACACCCTCTGAAACATTGTAATCGATGTAATAGTTCCCTTTACCTTCATATACTTTTTCTCCATCCACGGGGTTAGATGGATAACCAGTAGTTTTTCTTAGTAAGAAAGCATTTGAATACTGGTCAGGGGGTGGTGGAGTCCAGGTTAATAGAATTGCGGAAGCATCATCAAATACTAACGGTGTTGCACGGAAATTTATCTTGATTGTTTGCAATAATTCAGCAGGCAGAATCTCTACTGCTCTTAAAGCAGAACTGAGATTGAACCTGTCTTCGAGAGTAAAGCCCTGAGTTAACGCAGACGCATTTAATGCAAGTGCTAACATCTCATAGTTTGCAAGGGAAGGAAGAAGTTCTAATGCTCCGAAGAATAATTTAGATGTTCGCTCTATTCCAAATGGCTTTATATCTTCACCGTTAAAACTACCTCCTTCGGCTAAAAGATACGCAAGTTTATTCCCTACACCACTGTTAGTATGCACACCGCCGAAATCTTCCACTTCGTATGATGTCAGTTTAATAAATAATTCACTATTGTATCTATCTGGTTGGTTGTAAGCAGGAGGATTTGCCAAACTCCTAATAGGTGAAACGGTACTTCCTTCCCATGTAGATAGGGAAGGTAATTCCTCTCCAACCAGCCATTTTACAGAAAGTGTATCCACACCCTTGCCGTTAGTCAAATCTATAAACTCACCCCAAATATCACAATAACTCTCTATTATTGCTCCAGGTTCACCAAAATATATTAAGTCGGTTAGACTATCAATAACCGCGTGGGAATACTCGTGTCCTACAACATCATCCACTACAAAATCATTTCCGAAGCCAAGTATTTTTAACTTCGAATCGTAATAGGCATTTTGTGCTGGCAATCTAACTACCGCTTGTATTTTACTGCCCATACCATCATAACTATCAAGGTCGTGGTATGTGTAGAAAAAGTTGTATGCGTCGCCAAGATATTCATAAGCATTGTCTACATCTGCTATGCCTACTGGTTGGTCGCCTTCTACCCTCGCAGGTGTAATAGGTATTGTGTATGAATTATTTGCATCGTAGATAGCACGGTCGACTAAGCCACTCTTTATCGGATACCATAACCTTACCTCGCCTGTGAAAATGTCCGCAAGTGCTTTATAAATATCCCCTTTCTCAGTCTCTGCCTCCATAAGATAAACAATTGTAGTAGCCCCTGGCATTTTCAATAAAGTTGGTGAGAACAAGTATGGATCTTCATCCTCTATAGAGATATTCTTTACAATATCTCCTCTACTTGCTAATTTTTCGTTAAGGAAAGCCAGAACTTTTTCTTTGACCGTGTTTATGGGGAGTGAGTTTGTGCTTTGAAGAGCAGAAATTTCTTCTTCTGTCATATCCTCAATAATTGTACTTGCGAGCGATAATAGTTTTCCATCAGAAGTTAATTTACCAACTATTTCGCCCCCGAAAACTTTAAATCCACCTATTTCTTGATTTAATCTCACTACAACACTATCCCCATCAATACTTTTTAGGACCCTTTTTAATCCAAACTTGGATTCTTGGGATATGTTAGTAAACATATAGGAGTGTTTTTTGATAAAATTTAGAAAAATTTCCGACGTGTAAGCAGATTTTTCTTTCTCTCCCGTACCAATATCAAAAAAACCATTTTCATCTGAAGATAGGAAATAGATGAAACCCTTTTTACTCTTCAAGATGGTTGGGTTTTTCCCATTATCCCCTGGATGATATAAAGACAACGCGTTAATTTTACCATAGTTATCTGCCTTTGAGCCTTCCTGGGGGAAAACCGATTGAAAAGAGAGAAAACAAACTAATGCAAAACCCATACCTACCATCATTTTTCTTTTCATTACCATATCTCCAAAATAATTAGTAATTTATGTAATTTCCTAAATATTAAATATACTTTACTACTCTTGAATTCTTACTCTTAT
>CAZZMK010000021.1:0-3168 GCA_964655185.1 uncultured Nitrospirales bacterium
TAGCGTAAAGTTTTTATACTACTAAAACCTCATAAAACCTCTTGTAAAAATCACACAAAAAAAATTAACCCGAGTTTTCCCCGTTTACATATAACGCTACCTGGGCAGGCGATTTACACTTCAAAAGGCGATTGAATACAATGTCATTTTTCAGGACCTGAACCGCCTTAGCAAGGAACTGTAGGTATTCCTTATCCTTCGTCTTAGGCGTTGCATAAAGCAGAACTATGTACACTGGCTGGTTGTCTATGGATTCAAAGTCGACCCCTTCGGGAACTATGCCCAACCCTATAATAATATCTTCTATCTCATCTAACCGAGCATGCGGAATAGCGATACCCCCGCCAACCCCAGTGCTTGTGACCTCTTCTCGGTCGAGGACAGCCTTCCGAAACTCGTCTTTATCCTTAATAGCAGGATTTTTGGCAACCAGTGAAATCAATCTGTCCAAAACATCGTATTTTGTTGGCTTACCCCAAATTATGCATATCTGCGACTCAGGTATTTCCTTACCGAAAAGTGCCATAACAGATTACCTTATACTAATAATTGTGAGAAAAATTTCATATCATACATTTTCTTTATTAATATACTAAAACGCTACACCCTTTAAATTAGACAACATCCTCTCAATAGCCTCATCAAGTTGAGCCTCCGTAACTGTAAGGGAGAAGCGGACATAGCCTTCACCATACTTCCCATAAGCACTGCCGGGCGCAAGCACCACTGCACACCTCTCAAATACAAACTCGCAAAATTCTGCAGAGGTGAATCCTTTTGGAACCGGCGCCCATAGATAGAAGGTCCCTTTACTTGCGGGTATTCGCCAGTTCAACTGCTCCAGAGCAGAAAGTAGTTTCTCTCGCCGTCTACGGTATATCTCCAACATCTTGGCAGTGAATGTATCGCACTTTTCCAGCGCCACTATGCCTGCATACTGAATAGGGTTAAAAATACCCGAATCGGTATTTGCTTTAACGGTCGCTATTGCTTTCACAATCTCCGCATTACCACAAGCCATGCCAATTCGCCATCCTGTCATATTGAATGGCTTCGACAGTGAGTTAAGTTCCACGCCGACTTCCTTTGCTCCCTCCACCGAAAGAAAACTAAGTTTCTCCCCTTCAAATACTATCTCACTATAAGGGTTGTCGTAGCATACCGCTATTTCCCACGACTTGCAAAATTCTACAAGTTCCCTCAAGAACTCGCGGGTTGCCACTGCACCTGTGGGATTATTGGGATAGTTTAGGTAGAATGCGCGAGCCTTTTTTGCCACATCGGTAGGAATATCCCGCAAAGAAGGTAGAAAACCATTTTCTTCCTTCGCGGGGACGGGTTCGGGCTCTCCCCCTGCAAACCAGATACTCGGTTTATACCCAGGATAGCCCGGGTCTGTTACTAAAACGGTATCGCCTGGGTTCACCACACCAAGCGCAAAATGATGACACCCCTCTTTAGACCCGATAAGGGCAACTACTTCACTGTTGGGGTCAAGATTTACATTATAATGTCTTGCATACCAATCAGATACAGCCTTCCTGAAGGCTTTCATACCCCACTCTTCATCTGTCGGGTAGCGATGATTTTCGGGGTCATGGGCAGTTCTACATAATTCTTCTACCACAGGCTCTGGAGCGGGGTCTACCGGGTCGCCTATGGCAAGACTGATTACCTTTATCCCCTTAGCCTTCGCCTCATTTATCTTATTTCGCAAAGTCATAAACAAATATGGAGGTATTTTCCCTAATCTTTCTGCTGTGTACATAAACCTTGCCCTTTAACAATAAAAAACTTGTCTCTTATCACTTGTTTTGTTGTGCTTATTATCCCGGAGGAGCATATTTGGGTAAACATTATATCAGATTGTAAATAGTCTGAGAAAGTTAAAGCAACTTCATTTTTACCACTACAAGAAGTATCCATATACGAATTTGAACCGCCTCAACTACCCTGTTAAATTATGTCCCTCCTTCTTCTGAAGTATTTGGATAATCTTCTCAACTCGCTCGTGGAAGAAGTCTAAAAGATAGTTGTGAAGGTCAGGATTGGCAGCAGCAACTAAAGTTTGGTAATTTTCCGGGTGCGTATCGAGCAAGAGCACATTATCAAAACTCTCTCCGTCGAGGTTTGAGAAGACACATCCTGCTTGCTCTGCAATTAGCAGTGCAGGGCACAAATCGTAGGGGGCAGGACCAATAATAGCCCCTTTACCCGACTTCAAAAACTTATCTTTTGTTCCTTCAGGGTAACTCTTTAGGAACTTTATGGCAATATCTACACAAGCATCTAATTGTCCCGTTACTAACCTCGTTAGGCTATACGAAGTACTATTGCAAACATAGAAAGCACCTCTCAGGCTACTCAAGTCGATAAGTTTACTCGCCGCGTTAAAAATCAAAGAAGAAGGTCTGCCAGGTACAGTTAACGCCCAGGAAAGCATTTCGAGGTCTGTATTATTGGAGAGTTTAGCCCTTTTCTTCTCTCCATTCTCGAATATTACGGTCTTCTCCCCTCTCTCAGCATAAAATATCCTATCATTGAGAAGTTCAACCACACAAGCATTGTCGAGGTCTTTGAAAGTAGGTCTCTCTATTACTCTCGTGCTAGCAATAGATACTGTGCACCATTCAAAACCATTCTTTGCTGCACGAGTACCATCAATCGGGTCAACTATTAAAAGGTACTTTGGCTCTCTCGCGTAAGTTGAATAGCCTGCGTCTTCAGAGTAATATGCAATAGGTTCTTTTGAAGCGCGAAGAAAAGAAAGGAGAGCCTTCTCTGCTGCTTGGTCTATAACAAATGTAGGGTCTCCAGTAGGGGCTATGCTAACAATCTCTCTACCTTTAAGTCCTCTTGCTAAGGGTTCCACCGCGTTCTTAATATGAAGTGCAAGGTCTATCAAGAAATCTTTCGATAACATTTTTTCGCCTCTAATTCGTGTGACTTTTTGTTCTACTTCTGGTTTTTGCTTACTATCTGCTTCTACCTTTCGTCTCTTTCGCATTGGGATAGAAACAGTCTGTGCAGACTTTGGTGGTCGCCCTCTCTTTCTTTTGGTCTCCATCGAATTTTATCCTTTAGTTGCAGTTAGGAATTAATATTTATACAAACTCCCTAATAGATATGTGCTTTTGCCCATTTCAATAATTTTGATTATTATTACAC
>CAZZMK010000022.1:0-5907 GCA_964655185.1 uncultured Nitrospirales bacterium
AATTCCTTTGCAATCTTCTCTCCACACCGATGCTCTTTTTCAAACAAAGCAATCGATAAATCAAATCTAACCTCCTTTAAATTTTGCCAGTCATTGTTCTTACAAAGCCCAGTCCAATCCATATCTCTCTTATCATCCGAAAGAATAGGCAATTTATAAATCCTAATTTTCTCTATACCATCCAAATCTTTCTTCTGATATTTTATATTCAAATCTTCAATTTGTTTCTCAAAATCTGGTAGATAAGGCTCACCAAAATAATTAGACACATATACAAAGAATACAGATGAAAACTTACATTCAGCACTTCTTAAAACGCATCCAATAATCGGAAGCACATCTTCTACCTTCTCAACATAAGTTGAAATAAAATTGTCGTTTCTCACATTGAATTGAAATACATCCCTATTGATATCCTTGTAAACCAATACAATAGGGGGATTTTTGTCTCCTTTCGAATTTTGCAAAATGTAGTTTACACATCCTTTCCAATTCGTCCTTTGAACTACCGGAAGCGTTAGCAAAAGTTGCACGATAAAAGAAAAAATTAGGAAAGCCCTCAGAACCTTTGCCAATTTAAGTTGTTCATTTTCTATAGCCACTCCTGCCAAAAGATACATAAAAACTGCACCATAAACTGTATACCTTGGGAAAATACAGGGCCTATATACAGCAGACACCAAATATAACAAGATAGGTGGAGCAATTACCAAAGCCGATAAAATGCATAGTGGGAAGTTATTCTTTGTATTGATTATTGCCAGATTAAGACATCTTAAAAACAAATACACAAAAGCGAAAAGTAAAAGGATATTTATTGCAATATTAAAATTAGAGAAAAAAACTGATAATTTTAAATTTGAAAATTCCACCGTTTTTATCTGGTATCCCCACAAAACTGCATCATCCGCAAAAATATCAAATAACAATTCTGAAATAGTTGGCAATCTAAACCATGTGGAGGACTCTTGTGGAAAATACTTCATATTCAACAGCAAAATAAAAGATGGAATGCCTGCCCCTAATTGGAATACCAAAAATTTAGTCTTCTCAAAAGTTAAATTTCTATCCTCTCTCTCAGAGTTACCTTTCCACAATAAAATTACAAAAAGAATCTCCAGCGAGAATATTAAAAAAGCAAAAGGATGGGTTAAAGTAAGCAATAGATTGCTTACAGACAATAAAACTAATCTGTTTAGCGAAAGAGTTTTTGTGTATTGCAGTAACAACCAAAACACTACGACTGCTAACAAAAGGAATAATATATAGGCTCTTATCCCCTGAGAATGAAACCTATAAATAGGAGATAGTATGTAAAGTAGACTGGCAAACAGCCCAGCCCTCCTATTTCCTATTTCTTTTCCTATTAAATACAGCAAAGGAATAATAAATATACTTAAAAAAACAGAGACGAGCCGTAGCAAAATCACCGAGGAACTAACATAATTCCACGCAAAATATTCAAGAATATAGTAAAGAGGAAATACCGCAGGGTCGAATATAGGAAGCGTATAAAGAAATTGTCTTATACCCCCACTATTTAAATGCATTAAACTGGTGTACTCATCCCACCATACCGACTCTTTTTCAATCCCCCAAAGCCTAATTACAATACAAAGAAGAATAAAAACAACAAGAACTATGAAATCCCTCTTATCGCACCTAACCTCATAATGATTAGAATTGAAGTTACTCAGGTTTATATCTCCTCAATCGAGAACCTCACTTGTCTTTTCCCTTGCTTCCTTATTTAGAGTAAAATCATATTCACTTATATAGCAAGGAAAAACTTCTCGTAAGTATGCTCAGGGATAAAATGTAACCTACATAAAAGCCAAATTATCCATCTTATCTTTCTAAGCAAAGGATAATATGATGGATAATCCGTAAAATACTTGTTTGGTGATTTAATAATCTCTTCAAATTCTTCCCATGTAAGTCCTTGCTTCCTCAAACAATACTCTACATTTTCCTTCGTCTCGAAAAACGGTGGTTGTTCCAAAGCCTTCAATGCCTCTTCTCTACTAATAACTCCAGTCCTAACTTTAGCAGAAAGTTCGACTACTCGCCAGTCAAATCCAAATTTTTTCCTCGAATAGTAATAGACTAATGCAAATAATTCATTATCCATATGGTGTTGTCCAGTATCTTCCCAACCAAAATTCTCTTTCAAAAATTTCTCTACCTTCTCCCCAGTATCATCATAGTAACTAGTTATGTTAACAATCCTAATCCCCTTCCATAAAACCCAATATATCAAGTCGTGCAATTCTACATTGCGAAAATGTTTCAACTCTTTCAGTGGTATCCTGCAAAACTGATTTATTATCGCTTTTGTAAGTTTTCCGTCTATATAATTCCACTTCAGAGGAGTAATTCCTTCCTCTCTAAATGAATGACTCAGTATTATATATTTCACACCTTCTTTCTCCGCGGTGGTAAACAAACTACTTGCTATCCCTATATCGTCTGTAAGGTCAATATAAGGAATGCAAGCCCTAATATTAGCGTTTGTTAACTCCCTTGATTCAGGCCAATCCATTATTACGGTATGCAAATCCACTTCCAATTTTTCACACAATCGAGCCAAATTAGTTTTTGCCGTTTCTGAATCCCACCCGTTATCGAAATGCACTGCCAAAGGCCTTAAATTAAGTTTTTCTTTTACATAATATAAACAATACGAAGTATCTCTACCCCCACTGACACCCACAACACAATCATACTTTTTCCCTTTACCCGATTTTCTAATCTTCTCCGCAAGTCTCTTTAATATCTTTTCTCCCTCCTCTCCGATGGGAAATCTTTTCTCCAACTGGTCATGCATATGGCAAAAATTACAAATCCCGTTCTCATCTAACCTTACACCAGGGATGGATGTATCCATCACACATCTTTTGCAAAATACTTTACCTTCACTGTAGTTGCCCATCGATTATCCCTCTCTTATAGTCTTGCCATTTTCGTTTCCACTGGAATCCTCTGGTCTCTTATTCGCACGTCTTCAGGTTTGAAAAATTTTTTTAGTTCTTCCTCCGTAGGATAAGTAATTAATACTGTGCGTCTAGGACCATAAAACAAGAAAATCGCACCTCCTGCAACAGCATTAGCCCCCGCTTCATAAAATGCCTTTGCTAAATCCCCGATTGTACCTGCACCTCCGCACGCTATCACTGGGATTTGAACTTCTTTAGTTATAAGATTTATCAATCTCAAATCATAGCCCTCCATTGTCCCATCTCGGTCAATACTGGTAATCAAAATCTCACCTGCTCCCTCATCCTCTACTTTTTTTGCCAAATCTACAGGGTCTAAACCCGTAGGACATTTGCCTGCACGAGTAAAAACTTCATACTTGCCCGAACTAACTTCTCTAACATCTATAGAAACCACTATGCACTGACGACCAAAAGTGTTAGACGCTTCTTTTACAAGACCTGGAATTTCAACAGCACCAGTATTAATCACAACTTTATCTGCACCAGAAACAAGTAATTTCCTAATTGTCTCAACATCTCTAATCCCTCCCCCAACAGTCAATGGCATACTTGTTTCATCTGCAATTTGCTCCACAACCTCAAACTGAGGACCTCGTTTCTCTTCAGTCGCTACGATATCAAGCAATATAAGTTCATCTACACAATGCCTATTAAATACCCTTACAGCATTGATAGGGCACCCGACATACTTAGGGGAGGTAAACTTAATACTCTTTTCCAGTCCCCAATGTCTCAATAATAGAACTGGTATTACTCTAACTTTTAGCATTCTTTACTTCCTGTAAGAAATTCCTGAACACTATTTCCCCACCCACATAACTTTTCTCCGGATGAAACTGAACACCAAAAATATTTTCATTCTCATAAATAGAAACAAATGGTATGTGGTATTCGGTAATTCCTACCATACCATTCACATTTATATCAAATGGTAGGATATAAGAATGCGCAAAATAAAAACACGGAGACTCCCTCAAACCCTTCAATAGTCGGAAATCACTATCATATTTCACATCATTCCAGCCCATGTGAGGGACCTTCATATTTGTCGAAATACAACTTCTGAAGTGCCTTACGCTACCTTTTATCCATCCAAGGCACTCTCTATTATCTTCCTCACTATATTCACACATAATTTGAAAACCTAAACAAATACCCAAAATTGGCTTTTTAATTACATTAACATACTCATCCAACAATTTAGACAATCCAGTTGTTTCTAAAAAACTCATTGCGGAACCGCAGGAACCAACTCCAGGAAGAATTAGTCCGTCAAACCTTTCTGGATTAAATTCTCCCCTTATGAGTTCTGGTTTTACTCCTAATTTTTCTATAACCTTTGCAACAGATTTAAGGTTACCCACACTGTAATCTATAATACCTATTTTCAATACACTAAACTCATCCATAACATCAAAAATATTCAATTTCTTTGATATCCCTTGTTACCACAAAATCATCTATAAACAAATAATCTAATCCTGCCCTTATAAAGGTATCCACTGCCTCCTTGGGAGTTCTGATAATAGGTTCTTCGTGAATATTAAAACTCGTATTCAACACTACACCACTATCAGATAATCTTCTATATTCACTCAAAAAGTTGTAAAAAATCGGGTTATGCTCTTTAATGACTATCTGAGCACGGCAAGTACCATCTATGTGAACAATTGCACTATGTTCCTTCTTCAATTCTTCAGTGCTTCTAAAACAAGTAGTCATAAACTCCCCAGCATGCTCAGCCTTATTATATCCTACCAAAAACTTAGAAACATCTTCATACACTATAGACGGTGCAAACGGCATAAATTCACTTCTTCTAAGCATTGAGTTTAATTTATCTGTAACCTCCTTAGATTTACATTCGCAAAGTATGGAGCGATTACCAAGGGCTCGAGGTCCCCACTCCATTCTCCCAACAAACCTCCCTACATACTTTCCATTTGCTACCGCTCTTGCCATAAGAGTAGGAATTTGCTCAGAATCCAACTTCTTATAAGGTAATCCAAAAACTTTTATTGTATCCAAAACTTCTTTTTCCGAAAAACTATCTCCCCAGAAAGCGTGAGGAAGAGGTTTCGGGAAAGGCTTAAATGTAGCACATACAGCGCCCAAACTCAGTCCTCCATCTCCCATATTTGGATATACAAACAACTCACTAACTTCAGGTAGTTCGTGTATTTTCATATTTAACAACACATTTGCAAAAACACCCCCCGCAACAGCGACTTTGTGTATTCCAGTTTTACTCACCCAATGGCAAACCACTCCGCAAATTACACTCTCAAGTATATTTTGAGCCCACGCGGAAACATTTTCTCTCCCATACTTCTCGAGAAGATTTAAAAGCCATCTTTTTAAATGTGCTCCCTTAGGACCATTGTAAACTATCCTTGTTCCATCCCAACTAAAGGGATTCTTATCCTCAACCGAATTTGCATTACCCCAAGCAGATAATCCAGTCAATTTCCCCTCATCTCTACAAGGAACAAAGCCCATAACCTCCGTTAAATTTTCGAAAAATATTCCAAAAGAATCTCGTGCAGAAACTTGCCACAATCTTTCAACCTGATTAGATTTCCCTACAGAAACAGTAAGCGAAACCCCGTCTCCCATTCCATCTGCCGTTATTATCAGAGCCCGTTCAAAACCCGAGGTAAAGAAAGCCCCCCACGCATGTGCTTCATGGTGTTCCACAAAATTAACACTCACTTGCGGAGAAAGTTCAGGTAGTTTTTTGCGTAAAATCCTTTCTAATATTGGCGATAAAATCTTTTTTACTTTAGGAGACGGATTTCTATAACTAACAGGGCTACTATTAACTGCCCACTCAGTCAAATTACCCCAAAACCTCTTCTCTTCCTTACTTCTACGGGCTTCAAATGCTCTCTTATGAACACTCGGGAAT
>CAZZMK010000023.1:0-3440 GCA_964655185.1 uncultured Nitrospirales bacterium
ATATGCTTCATCGAACGGAGCCTCAATATATAAATCACAGGTATCCATCAAATATATTAGCGGAATTCCCATCGCTATTCCTTCACCCTCTCTAACATTCAAAGTTGCCACCATCCCATCAAATGGAGCCCTTATAAATGCCTTATCTCGCGCTGCCGTCGCAGTCTTCAGTGATGCCTCCGCCTGAATTACATTTGCCTCTGCAAGTTTTATGTCTTGTTCCCTCAAAGAAAGCTCCTTCAACCCAGTTAATGCAGATTGATAATTTTCCTTTGCCACCCGATATGCCAATTCCATCTTCTCCATCTCGCCAGGCGATAAAATCTTCTGCTCTAATAACTTTTTTGCCCTTTCATAATCAGCGGTGGCTTGCGTAAGTTGAGCCTCTGTCTGCTTAACTCTCGACTCAGCAAGTTCCTTCGCTACTTGATACCCTTCTTTCGATTGCTCTAATCTTGTCTTTGCTACACTTAAATTGGCTTCTGCAAGCTCCACCTGTGCATCGAGGTCTTCGTGATGGAGTTCTAATAGAAGTTGGTCCTTTTTAACATAGTCTCCTTCCTTAACATGAACCACCGCAACAGTACCAATCATACTGCTCGCTACCATAGCACGTTTAGGACTCGTAACTGTCCCCGAAGCAAATGCTGACACTGTTTGCTCCACCTTTCCTCGTTTCACTGTATCCACAGTAACTGAAAATGGAGGCTGATAGAACAAAAAATAATATACTACCCCGCACAATAGTGCGATAGGTACCAGTATTAAAATCAATCTGATTAAAGTCGGGATTATCTTTTTTCTCGCCATTGGTCTGATATAACCTTTCCGTCTTTGAATTTTATGATTCTTTGGGCTCTCTCTGCTACATCCGGCTCGTGAGTAACCATAATTATAGTATGACCTTTATTATGCAATTGGTCAAATAATTCCAGTATACTTTCCCCAGAGGCGCTATCCAAATTACCTGTAGGCTCATCTGCAAGTATTATTGATGGATTATTTACCAATGCTCGTGCAATTGCTACTCTTTGACGCTGACCACCCGATAACTCATTTGGCTTATGATAAATCCTATCCGCCAACCCAACTGCTATCAACGCCTCCAACGCCCTCCGCCTCCTCTCGCGAAGGGGAACACGGTCATAAAGTAGGGGCAATTCAACATTTTCTAATGCAGTTGCTCTACTCAAAAGATTAAAATTCTGAAACACAAAGCCAATCTCGTGATTCCGAAGTTGGGCAAGCCTCTTCTCAGAAAATCTACTTACCTCCTCCCCCATATATCTATAAGAACCAGATGTAGGCCTACTCAAGCACCCTAATATATCAAGAAAAGTAGTCTTCCCTGACCCTGAGGGACCCATAATCGCCACATAAGTCCCTGCATCTATAGTAAGATTTATCCCTCGCAGTGCCTCTACCTTAGTTTCACCGAGGTCGTATACCTTTGTCAAGTTCTCCACTTCTATTAAGTGGGAACTTGAATCGCCCACATTTCCTCTCCTACTTGAATTAGTCTTATAATATTCTATCTCTTACCACAAATTGATTCTTACCTTGTAGTCTACTTTGACAAGAATCCTTTTGGCAACTCTGCAGGCGGGACATACTCATGCTGAACAGTATCAGGTACTATACGAACAGGGGTAGAAAAAGTAAACTTGGTGTTATCTGGACCTGAAAAAACAACTTCAACAAGATAAGCCTTCCATCCCTTTTCGGGAACTGAAACTTTGGCTACATAAGTATTTTTACCCTGCTCTTTAAGCGGAGTAGATTTATATATATTCCCTACTACATTATGCCTGAAATCTCGAGCATCAGGATTAACCGCCTCCCAAAGAGTAACCTCTAAGGGATTCTCAGATGTTTCCACGACTATAGTAGAATCATCAGGAAAAGACCACTTTAATGAAGGTATAGGCTTATTGTTAACGATAGCCTTATAAAAAGCCACTATTCCATCAACGACTTCAGGTTTAAGTGAATGACCAGTATTGGGCACATATCGTATATATGTGGGTCCCTTCAAATCAGCCAAATAAAACTTCCAAGAATCAGGCAAGAAAAATTCATCTCCAGCGGAATTTATTATGTATTTGGGCATCGTAAGTCTATCTCTATAACTGTATGGCTCAACTATTTTAAGCAAGGAGGCAAACTCGGGAGTAATAAGCCAATCCATTATCTTCATCTCCACATAGTCGTTAATAGCAGGAGCCCAACCGCCATACACCTCATAGTGATGTTTGAAAGAAGGAACCAAATTCAACATATCTATCACCATAGGAACACAAGCAATTACTCTACTATCAACTGCAGTAGCAGTCCAGGTTGTCCAGCCTCGCTTTGACGCACCCGCCAACACAAAATTATTTACTTTAACTCCTCCACCTTCCTTATTCCTGCAAAACTCCTGAACGGTATCCATTGCTCTTACAACCGCTTTAGTCATCGGCATGCGAGTAAGCCATTCAGGGTCTCCTGTGCGAAGGTATTTGTCCCAATTATACGCTATAATCGCATCTTCTGACCGTTTCCTACCATCATCAGCAAAAATCAGCGGTTGATTAGGAATTTGTTTAATCTCCGCTATAACTGTGCCTGCTTCTTTAGCAAACCTTCTCAATAAGGGTGCAGACGAAGTGGGAGGTTCATCAGAATTCCTCCCACCAGATATAACCAACAAGGCAGTGTCTCCCTTTGCTTTCTTAGGAACTACTATAGTTAACCAATGTTTCCAAATAGGTCTGTCTACCTCCTCTGGCTTTCTCCATTTCTGCGAAGTCATATCTATGTAAAAAATCGTCATATCTTCCACAATATCCTTCTTGACCAATTTATAAGAATAATTTTCATCTGGTCTATACACATACAAATCAAGTGGTGTAGGGTTTTTAGTTTCTCGTGCATTGGTAAGAGCCACTTCACAGGGCTTTTCCTTTTCGACGCATGCCTTTTTTGTAGTTGCACATCCAACCAAGCCAAAACTAACGGCTATGGTAATCGATAGACATAAAAAAACTAATCCTCTCTCTAATCTCTTAAGCATACTTTTACTCCTTATAATAAGATTTTGTGTAAATGGGTTTGTGTGAATTGACTAATTTGTAAAATAGACCATACCACTATGGCATAAGTTTCTAAAATTATAACTATTTCAAATCAAACATCTAAAATAGATTTTAAAGCCTTAAGAGAGTATAATTTTAATAAACCCCAACTGATTATAGGAAAGGAAACCACCATGAACACAATGCAAAAAGTTCAAGAGGCTATAAAAGAGGCAATGAAAAACAAAGATATATTTAGGCTCGAAACCCTAAGGATGGTAAAATCTGCGCTACTCTTAAAAGAAAAATCTGTGGCAAGAGAGGGAGAAATGCCAGAGTCTGAAGCCGTTCAAGCTCTTAGAGGCGAGATAAGAAAGAGAAAGG
>CAZZMK010000024.1:0-9374 GCA_964655185.1 uncultured Nitrospirales bacterium
CCACTCAGCGTAATTTCCGGAATGGCTGAGTTGCTATTAGAAAAATTCTCTGGGAAACCAGACCTCGCCCAAAAAGTTCAAGTAATAATCAACGAAGCAAACCACTTAAATAATTTAGTATCCCAGTTCTTAACTTTTGCAAAACCTCAAGAGATAAATATCCAAAAGAACCTCACCGATTATATAATCCAAAGGGCACTATCACTTTGTGACCACTTAATAAAAAAATACAATGTTGAGATTCTCGTTGCAGAAATTCCACAAGACTTGCTTTTTATTCATGCGGATGCAGAAAAAATGGCTCAGGCTCTCGCAAATATAATAAGAAATGGAATTGAAGCACAAATAGAAACTACCAAAAATAGATTCATCAAAATCTCTTTTCGAAAAATGGATGATTATATAATCTTCAAGATTGAAGATAATGGTCCCGGCTTACCAAAAGACCTAAAGAAAGGAGAACTCCTCCAACCATTTGTAACCCATAAAAAAGGAGGTACAGGACTCGGCTTATCCATAGTTCAAAGAATTATCAAACTACATCGCGGATTTATAAACTATGGAGACATATATCCTAATGGCGCCTTTTTTGAGATTGGTATACCAATAATGCCCAAAAATACATCCGTCTTAGATGAAGTCTGATAGAATATATTTGAGTGATAATGAATAATTCCAACAACTTCGAGATTATATACTTCACAAAACCTCAATCTTATGAAGATATTTATAAACTCCAAATTGAGAGAGTAGAAGCAGTCGCAAATGAAACCGCTTGTGAATGTCTAATGCTCCTCGAGCATCTTCCTGTATATACAGCAGGAAGACACTTTAAACCACAACACCTTCTCATAACTCCAGAGGAATGCAACTCAAAAGGGATTCAATTCGTAAACACTGACCGTGGAGGAGATATTACATATCACGGTCCTGGACAACTTGTGGGATATCCAATTATTTCACTGACGCGTAGAAATTTAACGGTACACAAATACCTAAGAACTTTGGAACAAACTATAATCGAATGCTTAAAGTATTACCAAATAGAAGCTAAGACTAATCCTCCATTAACCGGGGTCTGGGTTGAGCACAGGAAGATATGCGCAATAGGAATTGGTGTAAGAAAAGGAATAACTTACCACGGATTTAGTCTAAATGTAAATCTAAGTTTAGAACCTTATAAATGGATTATTCCCTGTGGAATTTCAGATAAGCCAGTAACTTCACTATCTCAAGAAATTTCCTCAAGTAAGGATACCCCCTCTATTACAGATGTAATAAATATACTCATATCTGTCTTCATAAATACTTTTGAACTAAACAATTCAAAAATAACTAAAGTAGAGTAAAAACAAACTCTTCATCACATTCCTATCAGTAGGGAACACAATTTCTTAAAATATCAAGATACAAAAACTTTATGAGAATATAGTATGTTCGAGTAAGATTCGTACCCCCAAAAGTATGAGTATTACACCGCCCAATATTTCCATAACCTTTCCAAACCTCAGTCCAACAAATGTACCTATTCTCATCCCTAATATAGTAAAAAAACTTGCCGTCAAGCCTATCCAAAAAGCAGGAAACCATATAGATACTCCTATAAAAGAAAATGTCAACCCTACTGCATAAGCATCAATACTGGTGGCAAACGAGAGCAAAACGAGAGAAAATCCGCGCGTCGGGTCTTTTGAATCCTTTGAATTTGAGAGCCCTGAAACATTCTCAGAGATATCTTTATTTACAACCTTTTCTTCTTTATTAGTCAAACACTGGTAAATCATCTTTATTCCTAAACCATTCAAAATTAAGAAAGCCAACCAGTGGTCATAGTCACTAACCAGATTACCTAACTGACTTCCGGTAGCCCAACCAAGAACAGGCATCATAGCCTGAAAAAAACCGAAGTGAAAAGAAAGCCTAAACACCTGCCGAACTGAGACATTTTTTAAAAAGGCACTAATACCTATCGATACAGCAAATGCATCCATTGCCAGGGCGACAGAAATTCCTGCAAGTGCTAACGGGTCAAGCATAAAGTAAAAAATAATACCTTCTTATTAAAAATCACAATACAATATTACCACAATAAGGATTTTAAAGATTATGATGAATAGAAGGGGATAGCAAGAACCTACTTGAGGGATAAGCCCATTACATAACGATGAATAGCCTGTGCCGCTTTCTTCCCCTGTCCCATAGCACTTATTACAGTTGCTGCACCTGAAACTATATCGCCCCCAGCAAAAACGCCCGGAACAGAAGTTTGCATAGTATCAGGGTCAACAACAATAGTACCGTGTTTCGTAGTCTGCAATTCGGGCATAGTTTGGGGTATTAATGGATTAGGCTGGTTCCCTATAGCCATTATAACCGTATCAACATCAATCGTAAACTCGGAATTAGGAATAGGCACAGGTCTCCGACGCCCCGAAGCATCGGGCTCACCTAATTCCATCTTAATACATTCCATTCCCACTACTCTATGCCTTTCATCCCCTAGTATCCTCACGGGATTAGTAAGTAGCATAAACTTTACCCCTTCTTCCTCGGCGTGGTGAATTTCTTCCGCGCGCGCAGGCATTTGTTCCCGTGCACGCCTATAAACTATTGTTACATCCCCACCTAACCTTAATGCGGTTCTCGCCGCATCCATTGCAACATTCCCGCCACCTATAACAGCCACCTTGTTTCGTTTTATTGGAGGTGTGTCGTATTTGGGAAATAGAAAAGCCTTCATCAAATTCGAGCGAGTCAAATACTCATTAGCGGAATAAACTCCCACAAGGTTTTCACCAGGAATACCCATAAATGAAGGTAATCCTGCCCCAGTCCCTATGAATACTGCATCGTATCCCTCTTCTTCCATCAATTCACGCACTGTGCAATTTTTACCCACTACGAAATCCATAACGAACTCTACGCCCAATCTCTTCAAGTACTCCACCTCCGCTCTGACAATTTCTTTTGGCAATCTGAACTCGGGTATTCCATACATCAATACACCACCAGGTTCATGTAACACCTCGAAAACGGTAACATCGTGTCCCAGTCTAATCAAATCGCCAGCCACAGTCAAGCCCGCCGGTCCTGAACCTACTACCGCAATCTTTTTACCCGTTTTGGGTGGAATTTCAGGTAAAGCAACCTTTCCACTTGCTCGCTCAAAGTCTGCTGCGAACCTCTCAAGCCTACCAATTGCAACCGGTTGACCTTTCACACCGAGTATACACTTACTTTCACATTGCTCCTCTTGTGGACATACTCTTCCACAAACTGCAGGCAATGAGTTCTGCAACTTTATATGCTGTGCCGCTTCAATAAACTTTCCTTCTCTGATTAATTTAATAAATCCAGGTATATCTATATGTACTGGACAACCCTCTACACAACCAGGCTTCTTACAATCAAGACATCTTGACGCCTCCAATATAGCCAATTCAGGAGTGTAGCCAAAGGGCACTTCATCAAAATTATGTCTTCTATCTTCCGGAGCCTGTTCGGGCATAGGTTGGCGCGGAATTTTGGCTCCTTTTTTGGGCTTTTGCACTTCTTGACTATTGTTACTACCTTGATTTTTCTCTGGATTTCCCGATGTTGGATTACTCATAATATCTATTCCCTCAATGCATCATACATGAACAATGATAGTGTCGATGTCCAGTATCTACTGATACAGGCATAGTAGCACTTACCGCCTGTATTTCCTCATCACTATATGCCTCTCGCCTATCTCTAACTTCATCCCAATCCACAAGATGAGCATCAAAGAACGGACCATCTACACAAGCAAACTTCATTTCACCTCCTACAGTGATTCTACAGGCACCACACATACCAGTACCATCAAGCATAATTGGATTCAGTGCACATAGAACTTTCAAATTCAAATCTCTGGTTTCCTCTGCGGTTATCATCATCATAAAAGGACAGCCAATAGCAACTACAAGGTTTATCTCTTCACCTCTCGCAACTAACCGCTTGAGGGCATCTATACCGTGCCCCTTCTCACCGAGAGAAGCATCAACTGTAGTCTGAATAAACATATCACTTTCTTTCTTCAATTCATCCTGATAATAAGCCAGATAATGACTCCGTGCCTCTGATATACAAATGACCTTATTTCCAGCATTACGAAGTTCTCTTGCAAGCCTGCGAATTGCTCCTATACCGTAGCATCCTCCAATTAACGCTACTGTCCCGTAATTCTTTATCTCAAACGGTGTTCCCAAAGGTCCAACAACATGAGCCAACTTTTCTCCCTGTCTTACCGCAATCATCTTTCTGCTGGAAAGTCCCTTTTCTTGAATCACAAGGGTAATCGTCCCTTCTTTTTCATCCCAATCGCACAAAGTATATGGAATTCTTTCAGAGTTTTCATCAACCATAACAATTACAAACTGACCTGCTTTAGCCTTTTCTGCAATTGCAGGTGCGTATACGATAAACTCATAGGTATTCGGAACCAACTCTCGCTTAGACAGTACAACAAAATTTTCTTTCTTAATTTCTTGCGTAACAGATACTTGTTTATCCAAAACTATTTCCGTATGTTCCTCAAATTTTCTTACAGAAACTAATCCAGAAACATAATCTTCAATTTTATGCCCTCTAAACCACTCTCGGCGAAGTTTTAAGTTCCGCGCAGGTGGAGGAACATCTTTTTTCTCTATATTCAATGACACATCTTGCAATCCAAGTTCCTTAGTAATTTCACCTACTGATGAGAACTCTTTCCATTTGCCATCGCTTAATATTCTGGCTATGTCTTGAACTATCTCCCATTCCTGCAACGAATTTCCCGGTGCATCACAGGCTTTAACCAGTTTACGGAAATTGTTATTTTTATCTACTATTGTTCCCGCTACCTCTGCAAACACCGCTATAGGATAGACGACATCGGCAGATTTGGTCCAGTCAGTATGGAAAATATCTAAAGCAATTATAACCTTAAATCTATCCCTAATATGTTGAGGGATAAATGCACCTGTAGTTATTATTGCTGTTACTTCATCAGGGATATTTTCAAATTTTTCATAACCTTTCTCATCCGGCGTAAGTTCAAAGAAGTACGGGGATTCCATTACCTCATTTGTAAACTTCTTAAGAATAAACCTGTCCTCTAATGTGCTTGTAACATCACAAACTAATGCGAAAGATTTCCCCTTGTGGTCTTTTAGCAATTCAGCACAC
Organism: uncultured Nitrospirales bacterium; assembly: GCA_964655185.1. Taxonomy (GTDB): domain Bacteria; phylum Hydrogenedentota; class Hydrogenedentia; order Hydrogenedentales; family Hydrogenedentaceae; genus Hydrogenedens. The sequence goes on from CAZZMK010000024.1 coordinate 5,194, forward strand.
CGCGCTATAGCATCCTGGCGCGGAACAGGACGAAGTACCTTATTTACTCGTATTAAAGGAGAACGCAACCGCTCAGGGCTGTTGAGGAATTCAGGTATAGCAAACCTACCAAGCACACAAACAGGTATATCCTCTTTCAAGCCTTTCGCGGAAACGACCTTTCCTTTCACTGCGTATACAAGTAGTGCACACGCTTCATCACAATATAAACAGGTAGTTGCTGTCTTCTTATCAGGGGCACCATACCATTTAGCATACTTATCTGAAAGTGAACCTGTAGGACAAACATCCACGCAAGAGCCACAGAAAGTGCATCCTGCTTCGTAGAGATTTCTACCGAATGCCTGTCCTATATGCGTCTTGCTACTGCGATGAACAAAGTCTATGACTGACTTACCTTGGTGGAGTTTGCATATCCTCACACAACGGCCACAAAGTATGCAAAGATTTAAATCACGATCAATGAAAGGTTCAAAGCGCTCCACCGGTCTATAGTGATATTTCGGCGAAATAATAATCTCTGCAAGTCCTAAATCAGCAGATAGTGACCTAACCTCACATACTTCCTTATTATTGCAGGTATGGCAACCAGTAGTAGAGCCCACTTTTTCTGACTTAGGCCTATATCTATCGCAAAGTTCACGCCTCTCACACACAAGACAAGCACTCGGATGTTCCAACATCATTAAGCCCAAAATGTTTCGTCTCAACATCCGAAGTGTATCCGTGTTGGTGCGGATAATCATACCGTCCTCTACAGGAGTTGTGCAGGACGTAGGATAACCACGCATCCCTTCTACTTCCACTATGCACATCCTACACGCACCAAAAGGCGGTAACGCAGGATGTGTACACAAATGCGGGATGTATATGCCATTCCTTGTGGCACACTCTAATATTGTTTCGCCCTGTTTTGCCTCTACTTCTTTTCCATCTATGGTAACTTTCACCGCAGTATCCTCTTATAATTAAAAACAAATTAATATACCTATTTCTTTCCTTTCTCCTTAATCGGTTCGTATCTAACCCGTGAACCACTCTTGCGATATACCGCTGAGTATATCGGAGGACACACCTTCAAACACTGCCCGCACTTTATACACTTCTCCTGATCTATCTGATGTGGATGTTTTCTTTCACCGCTTATAGCGTTCACAGGGCAATTTTTAGCACACATCGTGCAACCCACACACCTTTCAGGGTCAATGTGATACGAAATCAACTGTCCACAGACAAAAGCCCTGCATTCTTTGTTCTTTATATGTTCCTCGTATTCCTCTCTGAAATACTTCAATGTTGTCAAAACCGGATTTGGAGCGGTTTGACCCAATCCGCAAAGTGAACCATTTTTCACTGTATATGCTAAGGTTTCCAAACTTCTCAAATCTTCCATTTCGCCTCTACCTTCACAAATCTTTTCCAAAATAGCAAGCATTGCCATAGTTCCTACTCTACAAGGCGTGCACTTCCCACACGATTCCGCTTGTGTAAATGTAAGAAAAAATTTGGCTACATCGACCATACAGGTATCTTCATCCATCAAGACCATTCCACCGGAACCCATTATGCTACCCGCAGATGTGAGCGACTCGTAATCTACTGGCAAATCAAACATACTGAGAGGTATACAACCGCCTGACGGTCCCCCAGTCTGAACTGCTTTAGCCTGTTTATCGTTCAAAACACCACCACCTATATCAAATATCACTTCTCGAAGGGTTATGCCGAGTGGTACCTCAATTAAACCAGTCCTTTTTACTTTCCCTGCAAGCGAAAATGTTTTGGTACCCCTGCTTTTTTCACTTCCAAATTGCAAATACCAATCCGCACCATTCCCAATAATTAAAGGCAAATTTGCTAATGTCTCCACATTTTGTATCACAGTAGGTTTTCCCCAGAGTCCACTAATAGCAGGGAAAGGTGGACGCGGTCTCGGCATACCACGGTAGCCTTCTATAGACCCTATCAAGGCGGTCTCTTCACCACATACAAACGCTCCTGCACCTTTCTTTATGGAGATGTCAAAGGAAAAACCACTGGAGAGGATATTTTCACCTAATAAGCCATTATCATACATCTGCTTAATAGCAACTTCTAACCGCTTTATTGCAAGAGGATACTCCGCCCTACAGTAAACATAGCCATACCTCGCACCTATAGCATATCCCGCTATTAACATACCTTCTAATACTGAGTGCGGGTCGCCTTCAAGCACAGAACGGTTCATAAAGGCTCCCGGGTCGCCTTCATCTGCATTGCATATTAGATATTTCACATCACCCGGAGCCTCTCTACAAAACTGCCATTTACGCCAGGTAGGGAACCCAGCACCACCTCTTCCTCTCAGTCCCGACTTTTTTACCTCCTCAAGCACAGCCTCGGAACCCATCCCCAACGCCTTCAAAAAAGCCCGATAACCACCACGAGCAAGGTAATGATAGAAATTTTCAGGGTCAATGAGTCCGCAGTTCCTTAATATATTTCGCACCTGCTTACTCATCATAGGATGAGCAGTTATCGGCGGTATATCTTTATACGACTCCGTACTAAAAGCGCCAAGCAACTTTTCTTTCCAAACTCCACCCTCAAGTAATACTTTCTTAGCAAATTGCTCCGCTTCCTCAGGCTTAACAGGTGCATAACATATCGGAATGCCTTTAGGCTCTTGCACCATTACTATCGGCTCAAACACACATGGACCCATACAACCTACTTCGAGGAAAATAACACCCTTACCATTGGCAGAAAGAATCCGTTTGAGCACATCCTCCACTTCGAGTGCGCCCGCCGCCCGCCCACAAGTCGCAGAGCCTATATACACCACAGGAACTTCGTTATTCTCTATCTTTTGCCACTCTTGTTCTGCTCGTTCATATAAAATATTCATTGTATCAGAGGCTACACTCATACTTCGCTACTAACCTCTTTTTTAGTAGTTATTAATTCTCTAATTTTGGCGGGCGTAACTTGAGCATAGACTTTACCATCTATAACTACAGCAGGGGCAAGTGCACAACAACCAATACAGGCTACCCGCTCCAATGTAAATTCACCATCAGGCGTAGTCTGACCGGGCTCTATTCCCAACTCTTCTTTAATAACATCAACCAACATTTTAGAACCGCGAACATGACAGGCTGTTCCCTGACAAACCTGAATAATGTGCTTACCAGGTGGATTAAACTTGAATTGAGTATAAAATGACGCTACACCGTAAATTTCAGAAGGCGAGACACCTAAGTAATCAGCAATCTGATTTACTGCTTGCTCCGATATATAACCTAAAAAATCTTGAACTTCTTGTAAGATTGGAATTAAACTGCTTCTGTGAGGAGGGTACTTATTAAATACTTCTCGTAGCCTATCTGAAAACAAAAATTCTTCCATAGGATTCAATTTTCAAATCCTCTACTTACCTAATTTTAGAAATGGCTATATGAAGCATAAACAAAAGAGTGGTTACTAAATTATAACCCTTTTAAGCCCTGATTTTCAAATAAAAGAGATTTTGCCAAACTTTAGAAAATACAAGACTACTTATTTGAAGAACTATAGGACATGGGTAACACTTGTCTTGGCATATCATATGCGAAATTTATAACATCCTAAGGAATTGCTACCTATGAACCGATACCTACAAGAACAAGTTATTTATCGGAAAACTGAATATGATTATGGGTTATCCCAGATAACGGGAAAACCTATACCTGCCAAACCCAAAAGAGCCTAAGAGTGCGATTAGCCAATCGCGTCAGAGGGCGATTGCCAATCGCGTCGGAGGGCGATTAGCCAATCGCCCCTACTTTGGAATATATCCAACAGAGGCTTAGAAAAGAGGGGATTAATGAAAAACTCGCCCGCTGATTATATATACTTGTCACCTATATCCCATAGGTAACCAAATAATTATTCAACTCACTACTCTTTCTCTACTTATACCATACTCAACTAAATACCAAAATTTAACTTACAGCCACATTTTAACATATTACACATTTTCAAAATTCACCTTCCCCTTCCCTCTCATACAAAGGAAGCCCACGCTTCTCTAACACCAAAACATTTTGGTACCCCAAAAATTTCGGGCATGTAGCAGGTAATAACAACACCTATTTTTTTGTGGCGTCAAAACTATAGACCACTGGCTTATCCAGAAGTACTGATTACGACGATACCTATTT
>CAZZMK010000025.1:0-3154 GCA_964655185.1 uncultured Nitrospirales bacterium
GCTTTTTTATTTTTGACCTACTTATTATTTTTTGATTTTCTTAGGATTAAATGAGCGAGTAATTAGACCCCAAAATCTCGGAGGTAGATATGAATAGAAGAAGATTTATATCATCAGTTTTAGGGACAGCAATCACCACCAAATTTTCCCTTTCTTTAGACTCTTATTCTGATGATAGTGCGGAAAATCGGGGACAAGAATGGAGATTGCCTGCAGGGGTAAAAGTACCTACTAAGAGGTTAGGGAAAACAGATATCATTACTCCTATCTTGATAATGGGATGTTGTCAGGAACTTGATTTAGTTTATGATAGGAAACTCCATCGATGTTTTGAACTTGGAATAAACCATTTTGATACTGCTCAAATGTATACAGAGGGGCGTTCCCAAAAAGCCATTGGTTCTTTTATAAAACAGATTGGGGATAGGAAGAAGTTAATTATTGCTTCCAAAGTTCACCTATCAGAAAGTAATGCTACTCCTGAGAGGTTTATCAAAAATCTTGAAAGTTGTTTGGAAGACCTCGAAACAGATTATCTTGACATCTTCTACATGCACATAGTGAAACATCCAAGGTTTTTGGATAAAGAATTTATCCAAATGGGAGAAAAATTAAAAAAAGAAGGGAAGATTAGGTATTTTGGGTTTAGTGTTCATCACGGGGTAGCCCCTGAATTGATGTTTAAAGCGAGTGAACTTGGAGGGGGTATTGATGTAATAATGTTCAAGTATAGTTTTAGAGAATTTGGGAATGATAAACTTAATAGGGCGATTGATGCATGCAAAAAGGCTAATATTGGATTGATTGCAATGAAGACATTGGGAAGTATTCCTGATGATGCGGAGGAAATAATTCCCTGGACATCTAAAAATTTTACCAAGATACAAGCTAAATTAAAGGCTGTTTGGGAGGATGAAAGGATAGATGGTATAGCGTCTCAGATGACTAATATTCAGCAAATACATGAAAATGTTTGGGCAGCGATTTCGACGGAAAAGTTGTCAAGCGAAGAAAAAAATAGGTTACAAGAAGTAGCGCAATTGACCAACCACCTTTATTGTAGAGGATGTTCTCAAATTTGTGAAGGTAAGTTGGGTAAAAATTTATATGTAGAGGATGTTTGGAGATGCCTTCTCTATGCTAAGACATATAAAGATACAGCCTGGGCAAGGTATTGCTACAATGATATTAAGGGCTACGTTGAAAAACTATCTCCTCAGGAACTCGCATTGGCTTCTAAATCGTGTCCTTATGGTGTTGACCTTGTTAAAATTTACGAGCAAGCGAAGAATATTCTTTTTGTTTAGTTAAGGGACTAAGGGGGTAGAATAAAAAATAATTCGGATTTCTAATATTGGTGTATAATTATTAGAGAGAAAAGGAGGTGGCTTTTATGATACCAATATTAAGCATAGAAACCTTAAGGATGCTTCCAAGAAGGATGATGATGGAAGCATGGCGGAGAATGAATTCATTTAGTTCTACGGACGAACCTTGGGAACCACTTGCTGATGTATTTGAGGATAGCAATAGTTTTTATGTCTATGTTGAGTTACCAGGAGTAAAGAAAGAAGATATTGTGATTACTTTGGATAAAGATAAACTCACAGTAAAAGGGAAGAAGGACTTAAAGATTGATGAGGAGTTAAGAAAGGTTTTTATCGAAACTTTGTATGGGAACTTCGAGAAAGAAATTAAATTTGATGAAGAGGTGGATGTAGACAAAGTTACAGCGGAATTACAACAGGGCGTATTAAAAATATTGTTACCTAAAAAGTCTATAAGTACGGTGAAAAGGGTCCCTGTTACCGGGGAATAGCACGTGTAGAATTGATATGGTTAATTATTCTTCAGTGAGTACCCACTGATGCCATATAATCTGAGGCAAATTTTCGGGGGCATAGACTGCTAATATGTAATTTGCATCTTTGCTTTCTACTGTAAATTCAGTTTCCCAATTTGATTTTTTATTTTCCTCTCCTGAGATTGTCAAAAGAGGTACTTTGTATTGTTTTATCCCTGTAGTGTCGGATACCCATAGTCCTACTTCTACTTTTGGCCCTTTCAAGAGTGTGGCTGAGATTGATAGTTTATATTTTTTGTTAGGAACGAGGTCATACAAAGTTACTCTGAAACAGGTATTTACATCTGCGCTGTCGCCAGATTGATTCCATTTTTGGACTACATCGTATCCTGAAGTTCCACGAGATTTTTTTAGGACATATGAATATTTCGAGAAGGGTGGTAAGAATCCTGATGGAACTCTACTGCCTGATAGCCACTCATTAAAGAATCCATTTTTTAACAGATTATTAATTGGCATTTGAACCTGTTCAATATTGATGATTTCAAATTTTCCTTTTTCTGGGGTGTTCGATTTATGTATAAGATTGCAATTGAGAAGATTTAGGTAGAGGAAGGTAGTGAGGAAAAATAGAGATGGTAAGACGATTTTTTTACTGAAAACATTATTCGGTGTTTTTTTTATTCTTTGAGACGTAAACATATACGGAATCTTCTCTCACTCGAAACAAAATTTTACAATTAATTGTCAAAAGTTAACAAGTTAGTTAATTAACGGAAGAGGAGTATAAGGATGAGAACGAGATTTTTATTTAATTTTGTTTATGTCTCTTTACTAATTCTCTTTATAGGTTTTACTGGCTCGTACGCCAAGACATTAGAACTTAATATAGTATATACAAACGATATTCACGACCATATAAGGGCTGGATATAATGGGCAAGGTGGTATGCCATATGTGGCTGGGATAGTGAAAGAGTTGAGAAGTAAGGTCGAGAATTTATTAGTAGTGGATGGAGGAGACCTGACTGATAAGGGCGATATGGTAGCAGATTACACCAATGGTGAAATAATGTTTACCGCTTTAGAGAAGATAGGTTATAGCGTAGTAACTATGGGAAATCACGATTTGGATAAAGGTCTTGACAGACTTTGTGAATTGAAAAAGTTTGCACCTTCAGTTGAGATTGTCACTACAAATTGGAAGGAGGGCGTAGATAAGTGTTTTAAGCCATGGGTTATTATTGAAGTTGAGGGATACAAAGTAGGATTTATAGGAATGGTGAAGTTAGAAGGGAGCGAGGCTAAAGTTATTTCGGAATCTATTGAAAGTTGGAATAATGCAATAAAT
>CAZZMK010000026.1:0-5713 GCA_964655185.1 uncultured Nitrospirales bacterium
TTATCTGTATAAAAACAATTATTAAAAACAAAAGCCAGAGATTCACTCTGGCTTTAATTCTAATAAGTAAATCAATAGTGTATGAATCGTAGCAAAAAAATAAGGATTACTCAACCCCTAACTTTGCTTTCAGTGTAGAGACAAGCACCTTCGGGTCTACAGGTTTCTGAAATATACCTGCAAGCCCTAATTCCCGTGCGTCAATGTTATATCTAACTGCATCGCCAGCAGAACTGAGCATGTACATCACACCGGGGAAGTTTTGTTCTTTCAATTTCATTGCGACTTGACTACCAGAATCTACACTTTCCATCATAAGGTCAATTATGACAGCATCGGGTTTAATCCTCTCTACCGCCTTGAGCCCTTCTTCGCCATTTGCCGCTTCACCTACGACAAATCCTGCCTGTTCTAACATAACTCTAATTGCAGAACGAATATCTGGGTCATCGTCAATTATTAATATTACTTTCTTTTTTTGTTCCATATTTATATCTCCTTTTCTAAAAGAAGTTTTTTAGTAAAAAAATCTAATGCCTCCAGTAGATTTTTTGTGGCTTTTTCAGATAAATTATCTGACAAATCAAATCGATAACCTCTTATAGCCAGAATCCATGTTTCTGGTGCAGATGTTCCAAAACATTTCTCATATACCGCAAGTATCGCCTCTGGTTTAACCGAGTGACTCGTAAATGCTATACTTGGTTCGGGATTTATCCTATAGAATTCGTAAGGTTCTTTACAATTTATTGAAGCATCTACAAAGACTACCTTATCATAGTTCAACAGGTCTACGGACAAATCTATATTAAGTTGGTAATCCATCTCGATATCTACATTATCCAGATGCTCATTTGAAAGATATTCAGCAAATCTAATACCTAACCCGTCGTCTCCGCGAGCGATATTCCCAAAGGCTACCACTAACACTTTGTCTCTATCTGATAGCCTCATCAATAAGTTCTCCATTGTGATTATATAACTGCACATGTAATGGCATTTGCCCCAATGCATGAGTTGCACAACTCAAACATGGGTCATATGCTCTTATACCTACTTCAATATGGTTCAGTAGTCCTTCAGTAATTTCTTTCTCATCCTTACCTTCGATATACTCTTTAGCAATTACCTCGACAACTTTATTCATAGGTTCGTTATTGTTTGTGGTAGACACTATAAGATTCGCTAAGATAATTTGGTCATAATCATTGATTTCATAGTGGTGGAACAGTGTACCTCTTGGTGCTTCTATCCAAGCAACTCCACGTTTTTGCCTACTCCCGGATGTTATTAAGTCGGTTCCTTGTAGGTCAGGGTCATTTAATAATTCCTTTATTTTCTCTGCCGAATGCACAAGTTCAATCATTCGTGCCCAGTGATATGCCATCGATGCATTTATTGGCTTACCACCTGTTAACGACATCAACTCTTGTCTCTCTTTTTCCGCTATAGGTGTATCAATAAAGTCGCAGTTATTAATTCTCGCAAGAGGTCCAACGCGGTACCATCCCTTTTCTTTACCGAGTGAACGAATAAATGGGAATTTCATGTAACTCCAAGGTCTCGCTTCTTCTGCTATGTAGTCGAGATAATCTTCCGGCTTGACTTTGTCGAATATAATTTTCCCATCAGCAGTTTTTGCTCTCAAAAGTCCGTCATATAGGTCAAGACAGCCATCTTCCCTAACAATACTCAAGTGGTTAGAATCAAAGGCGCCAAACTTTAAGAAGAAATCTAACTTACTCTTAACTATCTTTTTGCATAACTCAAGTGCTTCGATTGACCACTGAAGGATAGTATCTATATCCTTTACCAGTGCATCTCTTTCCTCAACTGATAGATTCTTGTTTATGCCACCTGGGATTGCACCTGTGCCGTGTATTTTCTTACCTGCTGTATACTTTATAACTTCTTGACCATATTTTCTCAACAACACAGCCTTCTTAGCAGTTTCAGGGTCTGCCTTAATTATCCCAATTACATTTCTTTGTTCAACTGGGGCATCAAACCCAAATAAAAGGTCAGGAGCACACAAATGGAAGAAATGTAAAGCGTGTGATTGTAAGGTTTGGCCATAATGCATTAATCTCCGCATTTTTTCCGCGGTGGGAGTTAGTTTCTTTGCTCCCACAATCACATCAGTTGCCTTTGCAGCACAAAGGTGGTGGCTAACGGGGCAGATTCCGCACAATCTTTGCACGATAGTTGGTGCTTCCCAATAAAATCTGCCTTGAACAAATCTCTCAAACCCTCTAAATTCAACAACATGCATTCTTGCATGTTTTATCTTGCCATTATCATCGAGAAGTATAGTTACCTTAGCGTGACCCTCAATTCGAGTCACAGGATTTATTACTATCTTTTTCTCATTCTTGACACTCATTTTACTACCTCCTTAATTAGTCATATTTAATAAGTTGATATTCAAGACTAAGCGGTTCTCCTTTAATCAATGCAACTAAAGCGTTCCAGATTGTGTCAGCAGGAGGGGGACATCCCGGCAAGAAGTAATCTATCTTAACTACCTCATGGCATGGATAAACCTTATCTAATAGAACAGGGATATCTGGGTCATTAGGAATAACTCCCGTGTTCTCACTCTTAACAGTTGGACCTTTAAGATAGGCTTCTTCAAGACATTCCTTAAGTGGAACTAAATTCCGCATTGAAGGGACCCCTCCCGTAAGAGCGCACGAACCTATTGCAACTAAAATCTTGCAATGCTTTCTGAATTCCATGAGAACTTCTGCATTTTCTTCATTGCTAATCCCGCCTTCTATTATCCCAATATCAACTGGCTTAGTAAAGTTTTTGATGTCATTTATTGGGGATTTATTAAACTCTACCAATTCAACAAGGTCAATAATCCGCTCATCTATGTCCAAGATGGACATATGGCATCCAAAACATCCCGTAAAATGAGCTGTAGCAATTACTGGCTTGCTCATAATAACACCCTTTCTATTTTAAGTTAGATACTTTTTTCTTTTCTATATCTGAACCAATAGGTTCTTTATCATAAGGTCTCTTACCTACAGGGGTAAGATAAGCCTGACGTTTTACAACCAAACTACCTGTCGGGCAAACCTTCATTGCCTCATCATCTTTTGTAAGATTAGTATCTTTTAATCCATCATTTGAGTTAGGGGATATTCTCATCTTTATACCCCTATTCTCAAAACCGAATACATTCTTTTTATCGAGATATATAGATGCTCTAATGCACCTACCACATAGAACACATCTGTTTCTATCGAGGTATACATCAGGGTGAGTAGCATCAAGTTCTCTCTGCGGATTCAAGTATGGCATCTGAGGTGCGAGTAAACCTAATCTGTAAGCCAAAGCCTGAAGTTCGCATCTACCTGAAGCCTCACAAGAAGGGCAGAAATGATTACCTTCCACAAAAAGCATTTCTATCACATTTCTTCTAAAATTATTCAATTCTTCGGTGTTATTCTCTACGATTATCCCTTCTGCTACGGGATATGTGCAAGCATTAACTGGCCTACCGTTCACTTTTACGGTGCATACTCTGCAATGCCCACCAGGAGGCAAATTCTTTAAATAGCAGAGGCGAGGGATATAAATCCCTGCTTCATCTGCTGCTTGTATGATTGTCATATCAGGGGAGGCTTTTACCTCAACCCCATCAATTTTAAACGTTACAACATTATTTGTACTCATTAATGTACTCCTTCTAATTTTCTTCCTGTTGCTTCTAATCCTGCTTTCATTGCTTCGTGAAGGTCGAAGGATAACTGTCTACCATTGCTATCTTTAATTCTCGACGCATACAAATCAGCAAAGTCATTTATTGTTGTTAATATTGGATTAGCAGAAGTTTGACCTAACCCACACCTACTCATAGCCTTTGTTGTCTGGGCTATCCTCATTAATTCCGCAACAGTTTGAGCAGTTCCTTTTCCATCGAGAATCTGGCGCATTTTTTTCTCCATTAAAGTAGTCCCAACTCTGCAAGGTACACACCATCCGCAAGATTCCTCTACAAAGAATTCTATAAATTGGTACATACACTCAAGTAGGTCTCTATTTTTCCCAAAAATCATAATGGAACCACCTGTAGGTAGGTCTTCGAAGGAAATCCTTCTTCCAAAATCTTTTGGTGCAACACATTTACCTGAAGCACCTCCTACCTGAACAGCCTGCGGGTCCTTGGCGCCTACGAGTTCAAGCAACTTCTCTATCGTAATACCATATTCAACTTCATATACTCCTGGATGCTCACAATCGCCGGAAACACTCAGCAATTTAGTACCTGTGGAATCCTTAGTACCGATGGAGGCAAACCACTCTCCACCTTTTTCAATTATCTTCGCTGCACAGCATAGTGTTTCCACATTGTTAACAGAAGTTGGTTGATTCATATAGCCCCTTTGAACTGGGAAAGGCGGTCTATCTCTCGGAGCACCTCTTTTCCCTTCTAAGGATTCGATTAGGGCTGATTCTTCACCGCACACATAAGCACCTGCTCCGAGTTGAATCCTTATATCAAAATTAAAATCTTCTCTACCACATATATGTTCTCCTAGAAGGCCTAAGTGTCTCCTCTTAGCCAAAACTTTCTGCAGGTGCTCTAACAGATAAGCATACTCACCGCGGAGATACATAATGCCTTCTTTGGCACCTATGGCATAACCAGCAATAGTCATTCCTTCAAAAACTAAGTCAGGAAATTCAGTAAGTATTACTCTGTCTTTGAATGTACCAGGCTCTCCTTCATCAGCATTGCATATTAAATACTTAACAGGTGAACTTTGTTTTCTACAGAAGTCCCACTTCATTGCCGTGGGGAAGCCCGCACCTCCTCTTCCTCTCAATCTCGACTTATTTATTTCCGCAATAACTTCCTCAGGTTTCATTGAGAGAGCTTTCCGTAAAGCGGACCCGCTTTCCATAGGAGGGCATATTACAGGACCTTCTTTTTTCAAGTTTAAAAGAACCATAGCCTGAGGAAGTTCGGAAGGTTCTTTCCCATCCTTTAAGTCTTTAATAATTTGAGGGACATCTTGAGGCTTTAAGTTAGTAACCGGAGTTGAATTAATCAGTGCACCTGGAGCTTGGTCACTTAAACCTATACAAGAAGTATGAAGAAGAGTAAACATTTGGTCAGAGGTAGTCTGCCCGAACGAAATACCTAACTCTTTTTCAAAAGCCTTACCAACCTCATCTGCGCCCTTCATACGCTCAACAACTGCATTACATAGTCTGATTACATACTTGCCAAGCGGTTTTCTTGGAAAAAAGGAATAGAAACTTACCATATCCCTAACTTGAACAATAGGGATTCCAAGAGCCTCGGCGACAGCAGAGATTAAATCATCAGACATATATCCAAAGACTTTAATTAGTTCGTGGACAATGTCCATCAATCTCCCGCGGTCACCGCCGTACTCATTTACAATGTTTTGAACTGCTTCTTTGTAATGGTGCGTCATATCTACAAACTCCTTACTTTGACTTACCGTTAAGTATATAATTACTCTACCACAATTAAGGCATAAAATCAAATAACTTCTGGGGTGAAAACGCAGAATCTGTAATACTTTGTATTACAATATAAGTAATTTATTTTCAATCAGATACAAAATTCACGAAGATTTAGTCCTAATTAAAATGCCAGTTTTTAGTATTACTTATATGAATCTAAGTAATACTAAAATTATTTTTCTTGCTTTGATAATTTTCATAT
>CAZZMK010000027.1:0-3960 GCA_964655185.1 uncultured Nitrospirales bacterium
TTGGTTGGTCAACTGAACCTGCTTTTAGTAAAACGAGTCCTTGCTCTGAATTTAATTTCTCCCAACTTACCAATTGGTTGTTAGTATCTACGCACCACTCAATCCCGAGATCAAGGTAAACTTCAACATTATGTTGCTTATAATCGTTTGACCTTACTTGCAGTTCTACAAAGGTAATTGGGGCGGAAAGGTACTTGTAGTTGTATGGCAACATAGGTGTAGTGAAGGTAAGTGTAAATGTTACCTTCTCATTCTCATAAGTGTAAATGGTTCGGGTTGGGTAGACATTGAATCCTACAAGGTTCAACGCCTTCTCGCAGATACTATCGGGACCGAGAAATCTATATATTTCCCCATCAACTCGGATTAAGCCAGCCATAGTCCTTTCTTTGCCTGTCCAGTGGCGGGTCCAATCTGCTATGGGATTGTAGCCGAATACCCAAATGCTTGTGTAAGGGTCGTGAACTATTAAGGGCACTGCGGGAGGAGTAAAATCCGAGGGCAAGTTGAATACGCCAAAAACCAAACATTTGCCAAGCGTAAATAAAAGCAATTCCATGACCATAATTAGTCTCCTGCTGATAAAGAATTAGATAAGATTTATAACAAATATAAAACTTGAAATGGAAATTATAGAGAGATTTTATCTCCTACACCTGGGTGGTATACTATATCTTTTGGATGGTATATTATTATACTGCCCTGAGAATGAATATAGACTTACAGGAGCGAGGAAGAGAATGCAGTTATTTTTGTTTTTTTGCGGAGTAATGGCTATAACTCTTCTAATCTTCTACTGGGGAGAGAGCAAAGGGAAACAGTGGATTCGTGGTATTGGTAAGATGTCTGCTTCTACGCTGTTTATTATTTTAGCGGTGTATTCTCTTAGAGTACAGGAACTTCCCGACTACTTCAAGACCTCTTACTACTTTTTGCTGGTTGGGTTGATTTTTTCGTGGTGGGGCGACTTATTTTTGCTTTGGCGGCATACAATATTGTTCTTTCTTGGGCTTGTAGCGTTTTTGCTCGGACATATCTCATACATTACAGCATTTCTATTTGCTCAAATTGATATATATTTGTTTCTTTCTGCGTTTCTCGTGTTTATGGTGCCTGCGATAGGTATAGCCATCTGGCTTTCACCAAATCTCGGGGCAATGAGAATACCAGTATATGTATACATCTTGATTATTACATTAATGTTATCACTTGCAATAGGGGTTTGGGCTTCGATGGGATTGTGGAATTTATCTCTCGGAGCGCTTATGTTCTATATCTCAGACATATTCGTGGCAAGAGATAGGTTTAAAGTGTCAGATAAGTGGAACTTGTTAATAGGAGGACCCTTATACTTCTTTGGGCAACTTTTTATAGCATCCTCTCTTATTTGGTTGAATATGTAATTATGGAGGACAGAGTTATGATTCGAGTTTGTGTAGCAGGTGCTTTGGGTCGAATGGGTAGGAGAATAACAGAACTTGCTTCTCTTGACCCTGAACTTGAGGTAGTTGGTGTATTTGATTTACCTGAATATGCAGGCAGGACAATAACGGTTCCAGTCATTGATTCTTCTGTGAAGGAAATAGTATTAGGGAAAGACCCTAAAGAGGAAATAGCGAAAGCAGATGTTCTGATAGATTTTACTCGCGCAGAGGCTTCTGTGAGTAATGCAGAGATTGCAAGCAGTCTAAGCAAAGGAATAGTTATCGGCACTACAGGACTATCTCTTGAGCAGGAGAATATATTGAGGAAGTGCTCGGAAAAAATCCCTATTGTTTATGCGCCAAATATGAGTGTTGGTGTAAATTTACTTTTCAAACTTGTGCGTGAAGTTGCGGAGGTGCTGGGGCTTGATTACAATGTTGAGATTGTTGAAATACACCATAATCAGAAGAAGGACAGTCCAAGCGGTACTGCCCTGAGGCTTGCTAAAGAGGTGGCTCGTGGACTCAAACTTGATGAGGAAAAGGCTTTTGTCTTTGGCCGTGAGGGTTTAGTCGGGGCAAGAAAGAAGGAAGAAATAGGTATATTGGCGGTGCGTGGTGGTGATGTAGTGGGTGAACATACGGTATATTTCATAGGTCAAGGAGAGAGGATTCAACTAACACATATTGCTCACAGCAGAGATAATTTTGCCCGAGGTGCTTTGAGAGCAAGCAAGTTTGTATATCAAGCAAAGGCGGGACTGTACGATATGTTAGATGTGCTGAATCTTAAATGAGGTGGGTAAATTCCTGTTTCAATTAATCGTGGTTCAAGTGCTGTTTTTTTACTCTTCCTCGAAACGAAGGGCTTTTTCGAGGCGTCGAAGGCTATTATTGAGTGAATCCTCTACCTCCTTTCTGACTACTTCTATCTCATCGGGGTCCTCTGAGTTAGGAGGGTGAATTGGTGTGCCGAATACTACGGTTATTTTGGCACCAGGTTTAGGTACGGGAAATCTGTCCCATGAATTTAACCTCCACGCTTTGTCGATTACCGCACTCATAGGTATTATAGGTGCTTTAGTTCTTGCAGATAGAATCGCAACTCCAGGTTTTGCTACGCGTCTTGGACCTTTAGGTCCGTCTAAGGTCCAGCCAACACAGCCAGTTTTTTCCAGTGCTATTTGTAATCCTTTCAATGCGTCGCTTCCCCCCTTAGAACTTGAGCCTCTAACTGCTTCTAACCCGAATTTTCTGACAACTCTTGCTGCAAGTTCACCATCGTAACTATAACTTGTAAGTGTGTGGTAGTTGGTTCCCTTGAATATGTGGGCACCAAAGGCCATGTGTTCGTGCCAGAAAGCGACAATGACTTTCTTTTCGGTGTTGAGAGTATTGGTAAAGTTTTCTTCCATATTGTGGATGTGCCATTCGCAAAGGGCAAATAGCCTCTTCAAAGAGTAGTAAATTACAGGCGGAAAAGTTGCTAATGCTAACTTTTGCGAAAAAGTAAATTGGTATGGACTATCGTAAGGTATGTCTTCAGAGATTCGCACTTTCTTCAAGACCTCGAACTAATTGATAAACGGTTCGGGTCCGTGGAGTGGGTAACATTGCGGATATTCCCCGCCTCAGGATTTCCCCACTTATTGCGTCTATTTCGGTTTTTCTTTTTGCCCTAATATCTTGAAGCATAGAAGATATATTATCTGCGGTCTTTCTGCAAGTTTCTTCTGCGAGTTCTACCAAACTTTTAGGAAATCGATAACCTTCAGTTCCAGCCACTTTAACTGCTTCAATGACTAATTCTCGCATCAATTCTCTTACCTCTCTTATCTTAAGTAAAGCCCCATTCGGTACATTCAATATGGCGGTGAGAGGGTTTATGCCAGCGTTTATGGCAGTTTTTTCCCATATTGCCTGACTCGGACTGTTTGTTATCTCTATCTGGAACCCCGCTGATTCTAATATTTCTACTGCTTTCTCCACCGGGGCTGTAGTCCAACTGCCAATGGTGGTAAGCCCTGAGGCGGTGTGCCTTGTTTTTCCCTCCTCAATCAGGGTAGCCGCCTCAGTAGTTACGCCTGCGAGTACTTTATCAGGGCTGACTTTCTTGCACAGGGTCTCTGCATTCCCTAATCCATTTTGAAGAGTCAGAACACAAGCATCGGGAGGAAGAATTAGTGTTTGTGTTGCGTAAGACTTGACAAGGATGATAATAAGGTCTTGTCCAGTAGGTACATGTGAGGTAACGTGTACATTATATTTCTCTATATTCCCATCCTCATGTATTTCTATGCCACATTTGCTTAATCTCGC
Organism: uncultured Nitrospirales bacterium; assembly: GCA_964655185.1. Taxonomy (GTDB): domain Bacteria; phylum Hydrogenedentota; class Hydrogenedentia; order Hydrogenedentales; family Hydrogenedentaceae; genus Hydrogenedens. The sequence continues at coordinate 3,744 of CAZZMK010000027.1, forward strand.
TATTCTATCCTGCCGATAATCAACAAGATGAACCCGATACCCTGCCTTACAAAGTTTCCCAGCAAAAAGACAACCCAGTGCACCAGGTCCCACAATACTTATTGACGGGGTTTTACTCATGATACTATCCCTCTTTTAAGTTTGTAAGGGTATATTGTAAATTAACCCTCATAAACTCTCCCTTAAAAATATTATAGACTATTTTTTATAAATTGTA
>CAZZMK010000028.1:0-21926 GCA_964655185.1 uncultured Nitrospirales bacterium
TATAGGTTATTAAGAGTTTATCCTCGTCCATTCCTTCTTGCGAAATATGCACCCATATATCTATATAGACTTACAAAGAATTTGTTGAGTAAGTAATAGAAGGGAAAAGTTTGGTTCTAAGAAAAGATTTTTGAGATTTAGGGGGAAGATGTGTCTAAATATTGGGGATATGAACGCAGATAGACTACTTTCAGGTAATACAGGAATTATTCTTAGGCCAACTCTCTTTCGAAAAGAGGTAGGATTAGAATAAAAGAATATTTTAAAATTTTGCTATTCTTGCCTGCTACTTGATTTTAGGTGATTGCTTAGTGTGTTACACTCAGTGTACAACTGGATAAAAATATAGGAATAAGACTCCACTCAAGAAGTGTATGATAGTGAACCTAACTGAACTTGTCAACATAGTCTCTTCTGAAGAAAAATCAGAACAATTCTCAAGGGCAAAAGGCATCCTTAAAATATCCTTATCGTGCCTTTCTGTAGCAGTAATTTAATATCATGTAGAGACGAATAATCATTCGTCTCTACGTGATGAATTAATAAGATATAAGTTTTCTATAACCGGATAGAGCGTAGGCGGAAGTTTGGGAGTAAACAAGGTATACATGAATAGTATAGGGATTTTTAGAGTCATGCATAGAAGCGATTGATGATTTTGCATGGGGTAAGTAAGGAGGGGTTTATATACTATTTGAAGGATAAGAATTTAGGCATAAAAATCAGGAGAATACAGATGATATGGTATATGTGGTTACCTATGGGACATAGGTAACAAGTATGTATAATCATCGGACGAGTTTTTCATTAATCACCCCTTTTCTAAGCCTCTGTTGGATATATTCTAATGTAGGGGCGATTGGCTAATCGCCCTCTGACGCGATTGGCTAATCGCCCTCTTAGGCTCTTTTGAGTTTGGCAGGTATAGGTTTTACCGTTATCTGTGATAACCCATAATCATATTCAGTTTTAGTTAAATTATCTGTTGCTCTATGGATCGGTTCATATGGACCACTTCCTTAGGATGTTATAAGTTTCGCAGATGATATGCCAAGACAAGTGTTACCCATGTCCTATAGTTCTTCAGTTTATGTAACCTTAAGTGAAAGGAAATAAATAATTATTTAATTATTCGTTGTCTTTAAATATGCATAAAATAAAGAATCATTTAATATATGAACCCCCTCTTTTTCTAATCGTTCTAAAAACTGTTTTGTTTGATAAGTTTGTTTTTTCATTTTGATTTCATCCCATAACTTACTGTACATCTTTCTGAAAATGATGTTTTTATTAAAAAGATTTTCCATCTCTTTATAAGATTCTGAATATTTCTTATTCAACAATAGGCATATTCCGTATAGGAACTGTATGTGGTAAAATTCAGGATTTTTTTTGTACAGTTCCCTTGCAATGCTTTCTGCTAATTCGGTTTCACCATCTTTTATCATGGAGTTCAAAATTAAGATTGAATTGTATGGATAGAGGGGAGGCCAGATGGCGAAGTATCGCTTGAGTACTTCCAATCTTCGTAGTTCTTCTTTTTTATCAAGGGCACTTAAGTTAAATTCTAATAACAAATTTTCATAACTTAATGTATGGAATGGGGGGATTTGAATTGTTTGAAGAACAAAATCCTCTTGTTTTTCTAACTTTACAACGTATAGGTTAAATGCCCCTGGGAAGTGCTTTATATCTACTTTAATTCCTTTGCGGAATAAGTGTTCTACCAGAATGTTGGTAGGGTCTACATCAAACAGCCAGGTTATAAAAGTAGTTTCCATTAGTACCCAAGTAGTAGTGATATTGTCGTTCGATGAAGTTTCGGAGAAGATGTTTATAACATGGTCCACAACTGCTTGGAGTGAAAAAATTGGGATAAGACAATAATCTGTTCTCTTTTTATATACCTTATACGGTTCAAAAACATTTGCACCTAATTGTAATTCTAATACTTTGTCACCTGGTTTAACATTCTGCTCTAAATATGCGACTGCTTTCTGATAATCTGGTCTACACACGAAATTGACGACTCCTAAGCATTGGATTAGAAGCAAGGAAACAAGAGATATTCCTATGCTCCATCGCAATTTTGCATTACTGATTGAGAAAATAAATACGGAGGCTATCAAATAGATAAAAGCGTATATATAGTAAAAGTATAAAGGTAAAAATATTGATTGATTTGTGAGGAGTCTTAAAAGGAGGAAAGAAACCGCCGGGAAAGAAAACGAATATACCAAGAAAATTATGGCGCGGAAATTATTCGAATTATGCTCATCCTTTTTGATAATACGGAATACTAACTGTGCAAAACTTAGAATAAATAGGCATAATAAAGCATAATCAAAGATAAACCAATTATGGAAGAGCAATTTCCATACACGACTGGGAATAATGTCCAGGGTATTAGTTTTCCATGAAGGGAGTAATTCATTAGAGATCCCGACACAATCATTTCCGAATAAGGTAATGATTGCAAAAGGGATGGACAACTTCTCTATTTCTAAAGTAGATAGATTATAAGCAGGTGGTTTTACTAAAAGCAAGAAAATTATGAATGGCATGCAGATTAGAGCATTTAAACTAATCCACACCAATTTTTGCTTCTTATTCAGTTTAGAAAATAATAAGAAGGGGAATTGCAGAAAAGGTACGGAAATATATAATGCGTGAAACCAAGGTAGTAATAGATTGATGACAATTGCCAGAGTTAACCACGATGATTTTTTTGCTTTCATTGTGTAATTATAAAGAGCCAGCCACGAAAGCAAGGATAGTAGCAGCAAGAAAGCGTAGTTTTTCAACTCTTGGTGTATATATACGTGAAAAGGCGAAAGAGCCATGAGAAGTGAGGCAAATAATCCCGTTTCCTTCCCCATTAGCAACCTACCGAAGAAGTAAAGGAGCACTATTGACGAAATCCCGAAGAAAATAGGTAAGATTCTCCAAAGCATAGGATTTTGCGGAAATGCCTTTATCCAGAAGTAGTATAAGACAAGTCCTCCTGGTGATATGCCGTACTCGGGAACATTTATAAATAGCAGTTTGATGTTAGTCCATAGGTCTGCAACCTGAACATTAGCCAATCCAACATATTCTTCGTGCCACACTGATTGTTCTGAAAGTCGGTATAACCTGAAAAAAACTGCAATTAAAATGATAATCGGAAATAAGAACCATTCTTTTTTAATAACTGAATGGAGTTTTAATAGCGAGTCCATTATGTTCTTTGTGTTTCGTTTTCTTGTAAATATTAGTCCGTATGTAAAACTTTCTTAATTATATCTCAAATTGTTTTTTGGGTGGGTATTTATAACTGCCCAAATCTTTTGAGTAATAAAGTAAGACTGCATCGATGAAGAAGTACTGATAGTAGATTGTGTAGAGGGTTAGATATTCAAGTCTTACATTGGGTTGATTTTTGCGTTATAATAATACTAATAGAAGATTAGAAGGAGACTATTATGGGTAGGCAATCAGGATTTACATTAATAGAATTAATTTTGGTTACAATTATTATTGGTATACTTGCAGGTATGGTGGTGATGAACTATGGAGGAAGGGTTAGGGAAGCGCAGATTCGTGCGGCGAAGGGAGATATTGCTACATTGAGTAATGCGGTGGACCTATATGCGCTTGACCATAATGATAAGTACCCGAACTCTCTTGAAGACCTTGTTAGTGGCGAGAGAAGATATATTAGGGAACTCAAACCTGACCCATGGGGTAATCCATATATATATAAACCGCCAACAGACCCGTTGAAAGCGGATTATGTAATTTTCTCAGCGGGTCCTGATGGTGTTCCTGGGAATGAAGATGATGTTACATCTTCATCGTCAACTAAGTTAACCTCATCTTGATAACCTTTCTGTAAAAGTGAGTTTTATATTTGATTTGAACTGTTCGAAAAGTAAAAAAGTTAGCGGATTTACTTTATTAGAGTTAGTTGTGGTTTGTGCATTTATTGCCGTTCTCACGGGGATGATTCTTCCTATATACAATAGGGCTATGTATTCCCTTAGAGTTAGGAATTCTATTCAAGATATTACCTCTACTATTAGATATGCTCAAGAAAAGGCAATAGCAGAATCCCGTGAGATGAGGTTATTAATTGACCCTAAGACAAATCAGATAAGTGTTGTTCGGATTGTAGAACGTGAAGGGGATAAGAGGAAATATGAGCCTATATCCACTAATGAAGGTGGTGCTGTGATGACTTTACCCGAGACTATAAAAATAACTCGCATAAACGCAGGGAAAGATAAGACAACGGGTATGTATTACATATCCTGCTATCCAAATGGTGCTTCCGACCCTGCCCAGATAGAGATTCAGACAATGGATAGGCGACAAAACAGGATAGTAATAAAATCACTTGGGGCTTTAGGAAGATTTGAGGTTAAATGAACTTTACTTTACCGAAGAAAACATATGGCTACATACTTTTTGAGGTATTGTTCTCTCTTGCTTTGTTGAGTATGGCGGGGATTACACTACAATACGCTTTACAGCAAGCAATTTTGACGCGAGGTCAGGCACAGGATTATACCACGGCAAGGTTTCTCCTGAATAAGATAATATCCGAAATAGAATTAAAGCCACAGTTGGTACAGGAAGAGAAAGAGGATAAATTCCCCCCTCCTTATGATAGATTCTCATATAAATGGAAGGTTTCTAAATTAGAAATACCTATGCCAGACCTCCCTTCTAATTTGCCACCTCCTGTAAGGGAGAATCTTGAGAAAATTTTTAAGGACTATATGACCAAAGTTGATGTGAGTATTATGTGGCATAGAGCAGGAATGAAATTTGAAATAGATTCGCAAACACTATATCAACCAGAAAAATTGTGGCTACCCCCTGAAGAGAGAAAACGATAGTATGGAAATTGTCAAGGCTAAAAAAAATAGGGCGTTGACAGGCTTTACATTAATGGAGTTGCTTGTAGCGAGTGCGGTTCTAAGCATAGTTTTATCTTCGGTATATATACTTTTCCACTCTTCAATTCGCACTTGGAAAAGATTAGAGACCGGTATTAACCCTGAGCAGGACGCTCGTCTAATTATGAGGCTTATCTCCAGAGATGTTAATAATCTGATTGCACCTGCAGGGCATCTGTTCGAGGGAGACAAGCGCTCAATGACTTTGTTCACCACAGTAGAACCTTTTGATAAAGATACTGGGGAGGGCACCCATCTGATGCGTATTGAATATAGATACGATAAAACCAATAAAGAACTCGAGCGGGAAGAGGCATTAGTCGAAACTGCTCTGCCTAAATTTCCTCCACCGGGTAAAGAACTTGATAGGAGTCGAATTAAATTTAAGAGAAAGAAGAAATTTACTATAGCAAGTGGTGTTGAGGATTTTGAAATATCCTATATCTGGATACCTCTGCAGGATACTCAAACTCTTGACCAACCACCTCCGCCTGTGGAACCTATAAAAATGGAACAGCATAAACTTTGTTGGTGGTTGCCTCAAGGGATAGAAGTAAAATTCTCATTGAAAGACCCAGATAAACCGGAGGGCAAAATGGAATTTTCAGAGATTTTCCCTATTCGCGCACCATCTGCACACTTAACTAAAGACCAAATTCAGAAACTGATAGATAGTTTGTAAGAATATGGTTAAGTTGCTTTCAGTTAAAAGAGCAGGGTTTGTGTTAATCTCGGTAATGTGGATTATTGTTTTGCTTACCGTGATAGTAACGGGATTTGGAAGAAGAGTTATGTTAGACCGCCGAGCCTCTGCTTACTCGCTCGATATAGAGAACGCTCGGTTATTAGCACATTCCGCTGTGCAGAGGGGAATTATGGAATTGAGAAATAAAATTGTTATGGATGCCACCAAACCGGAAAATATGGGTGCAACGCATTTAGGTCAACCGTGGGCAAAACCTACGAGTTTAATTAAAGATTTGAAAATAATAGAACTTAAAGATGTGGGAGAGAATGACGATGTTATATTTCAAATTATAGATGAGGAACGGAAGATAAATTTGAACACCTCTCCAAGAGAACTTATCGATGAGGCGCCAGGTATTAATAAAAGTGTATTGAGGCAAATAATGAAAAGAAGGACGGAGCCAGTTCATTCTGAGGAAGGAATTACACCTTTTCAAGTTGAGGAGGAATTGAGATATCTGAGAGGTGTTGAAGATGAAGATTGGTATGGCACTGATAATAAGCCAGGTTTAAAAGATATGTTTACAGTATATGGGGATGGGAAAATAAATATTAACACCGCTCCTGAATATGTCTTGAAATGTATCCCTAAATTAGGCGACCGTGCTATTAGTGCAATTATGAATTATAGGGCAGGAGAAGATGGAGAGATAGGTACCTCAGATGATAAGGGCTTTAGAAGTATAGGAGAGGTGCAGGAGAAACTTAAGATTGAAGGTGACCCTATTGACGCAATAAACAAATATTGCAAGTTTAGTTCGTCGTGGTATAGGATAATTGGTCAAGCGACCCTTAGAAGTGGTAAGGTTCGTGTGAGATGTTGTGCGATTGTGTATGTAGAAGGAACTAACGCTAATCTCGCAAGATGGCAGGAGGAAACTATTGGAACTTAATTTCCTAAATAAAGAAAAAGCGTATAGTTTTGTTTCCGTAGATGAAGATAAGTATTTTTTAGTTAGGGTAAAGCGAAGTAAAGATAAGTGGGTAATTTTAAATTATCATACTAACTTGTCTTTGAGCAGGGAAATATCTGATTCCTATAGCCTGGAAGAGTTAAAAAGTATAATCGAGGAGAAGAAGTGGAATAAGGATACTTGTTATATTATCCTACCTCGACACGAAGTTACCTCAAGAATAGTTACTCTCCCCTCGCAAGACCCCACAGAAGTAAAAAATATGGTTAACTTGAGCGCTGAGGAATATGTGCCTTACTCATCAGAAGAGATTCAAACTACCCAGACAATATTAGAAAATCTCCCAAATTCGGAGAGTAAAGTTTTAATAGCAATATCCCATAAGGATGTCATTAATACCGCTATAAATATGGTTGAAAGTTTAGGCTACTCTCCTTCGGGTATTCTTGTTAGCACCTCAGGGTTGCTCAGTGTGGCAAATTTGTTAAAGAAGCACTTCTCGTTGAGGGATGAAGTTGTTTGTATCCTTCACTTTACCTTGCAGGGATTGGAGATAGCAATATTTAATGGAGAGAAATTACTGTTCTCTCGGGGGGCAAAAGTATCTTGGAATAAATTCTTGCAGAACTCACCTGACTTAAAGGATAGTTCGGAGACTCCCTCTCCTGAATCTGGCGAATCTGAAATTAGACTTATAAGTTTAGCAGATATGGAAGAGCCTACTTCAGATTTGATGTGGGAGATAAGGAGAGAGTTTAGAACTTCATTGAACACTCTGCAACAAGAAACAGATTTTGAAGGGGATGTTTCTCAAGTTTTCATAAGTAGCGATTTTCCACTTCCAAACGAATTAATCGCGGAACTTCAAAGAGTCCTCGAGGTTAAAATTACTCCCATTAATTTCAATTCATTTGACTTTTTGCGGAGAGAGTGTGAAATTCCTGAATACTTCTCCCTATCAATTCTTGGCATACTTTCCGCTGTCGGTCGTAATGAAGTTCTTCCTCTTGACCTTCTGCCTGAAGATGTTGCTACTGCTCAAAGACTTGAGTATATCTCCCGTCACATTGTGCGCATATCTGCTCTTGTAGCGGTTTTAGTTATTGCCCTTGGTGGGCTATTTGCCCAGGCTGTTTATCAGAGGTCAAGTTTAATTTCAGAGTTGGAAAGAAAGGTTAAAGAAATAGAGGTCAATGCTAAAGGTATAGCGGAGAAGCGTCATCAATTGCAGATTCTAAGACGAGAGACCGCAAAAATAGGTTCTGCTTTGCATTATCTTTCTGAAATTATGGTGAGTGCCCCTCCACGGGTAAACATTAATACATACAGTTATAGACGAAATGAGGGAATAAATATATGGGGGAGGGCTTATTCCGTTGATGATGTGCATAAATTTGCAGAGAACCTCCGAAAACAAGCCATAGCAAGCGGCCTCAATGCTTTAAAAAATGCAAGAAGTGTCTACGAACAACAAACCACAGAACAAAATGTTTTTGTCTTCGATTATCAGATAACTGTTCCTTTTGTTGAGGAGGAAGAAGTTGAATCAAGTTCTGTTGAAAGCCCATAAATATTGGATAAGACTTACCAGAAGGGAGCAAATGCTTTTACTGGGGGTCATCTTTTGTATTGTTGCATTTACGATAAATATGATTTATCGTTCAGTGACAGATTATATCCAGGAATTGGATAATTCAGTAAATAGACTCCAGCAAGACCTCATCAATTATCATCATCAACTCGCTTTGAAACAAGTCGTTGATACTGAATACGCTCAAGTTGCATTGCAACATTCAAGCAAATGGACAGAAGCGGAAATACACGATAGGTTAAGGCAGGAACTATACAGGCTTGCCCAGAAATATCCACCAGAATTAGATGAAGATGGTATCCCGATAAGAACTGTCACAGAGACAGGTTCACTTGTTAAAATACCATCTTTACAACAAGGAGTGTTAAGAAATGTAGACCAGAATTATCGGGAATACACTATAAATCTTAAGATTCCTTACGCTGACTTTATTTCAGTTATATCTTTTATGCAAAGGCTACTTACAAGTCCACAGTCACTCAGAATAGATAACCTCGACTTGAGACGCTCCCCTTTTGATGAAAAAATTAATGCGGAAATGGATATCACACGGATTATCACCGCAGGTATTACAGAGGTTCAATCAGTCTCGGGAGGCTCTGTTATCGAATTGAGCCTTGACCCAGTCGATTGGGCTTATACAGGAGGTACACTTTCTAAATCCTCTGACCCAATTATCAAAAAAAACTATATTATTGCAGAAAGTAACAGTGGTAAGATGGATATCTTTTATGTTAGAGCATTTAAACCTGGAGAAAAATGGACTTTAGAAATTGACATTTCAACAACTGCGCAAGCATTAATTTTTGCATCTTCCCCTGATGGTATTGAATTTGAGGGTTCAGAGAGACTAAAAAAAGATGAAAATATATACCGATACAAAATTTCAGTAGAAATTCCAAAAGTGAAAATGGAAAGGGTGAGGGTAAGGATACCCCACATTCAGATAGAAGGAGAAGGTCAAAAATTACGCATCTATGGTGGGAGATTAATAAAGAATATATGAACTTATCCAACAAATTAGAAAAAATTTTTCAATGGACTGAGATACTCCTGTTAATTTTGATATTGTTTGTCCTTTCTCAAATCATGTTGAATTTTTTGGCCAATCCGCAAGAGGCAAGACGAGAAGCAATAACGAGAGAATTAGAGTCTATCCCTTTTTCTTTGAGACCACCTTCCCAACCCTCTGCTGATATTGATAAGTGGGGTATGAATATTCTTGATAAGGCAGATTTATGGAAACCCCTCGTCCCGCCTCCTCCACCACCCCCACCACCTCCACCACCTCCACCTAAAAGACCAGATGTTGCGAAAATTCTCCAGGGAGTAAAGGCTTCGAGACAACAGATAGGTCAAAAGGTTAAAATATTTACGCCTGAAGAGCCCAGGGGTATCCTTGTAGGAGTGGGCGATACTGTAAAAGGTTGTAAGGTGCAATCTTTTGATAGGAATTCTATAACTTTTGTGTATTATTGGGAAGAAGGCAAGGAGGAAATACCATATACTATTAATAGAGAATGAAGTAAAGAAGTTTTTTGTGAATAAACACAGTTAATTTGTATTATTATGAAACGCAAAAACTATTAATTTGGGATAGAACTATGCTGAGAATGTTAAAGGAAAAGACAAGTGGAGTCTATTTACAGAGGTTATTTTTTATAATTTTTGTCTTTGCTCTAATTTTCGCCTGTATAGTTTTTGCTCAAGGACAATCACCTACCAGCCCTGTACCAAGACCCTCTGTAACTACTCCACTCCCACCATCGGAGCGTGGAGTAGGTAGCCCAGGTGTTAGAGGTAGGGAGTCAAGATTTAAACTTGATGATACTCAGTACGGTCAACCCAGGATTGGCCTTGGTGGTGGAAGTCAATCTACTGGTTTAAGAAGTAAGGAGAAAGAGAAAACGGAGACTCCACAGAAGACTGAGAAAGCTGAGGACTCAAAAGAAACAAGAGCAGAAACAAAGCCGTCGGGTACCAAGACAATTACAAGAGGAAGTGCAGGTAAATCAGAAACTACTAAAACTACAACTGGTGCACCTGCTCAACAGCCTTCTACACCTTCCCCTACAGCGCCTACTCCACCAGGTCCACGGACTACGGGAATGATTACAGGAGGGGCTCAAACTCAGCCTCCTACAGGTCAAGGAATAAAAGGGACTAGGGGATTATTAACCGCTACACCTTCTGGTGGAGCAGGTGGTGGAGTAAGCGGATTTTTTGACATCTTATTTAGCAGAAAGCCCGAATATGGAGAAATCCCTGATATAGGTGAACCATTGACTCTCCCTGGACCGATGACCGTAGCGGAATTTCTTGAAGCAATTCATCTCGCTACTAATTGGAATATTCTTGTATCGGAAGAGGCACAAAAAATTCAAATGAACTTTTGGCTTATTTATAAAAAGCCTAAGGAAGCGCTTGAAGTATTAAAGTTCCACGGACTGTTTTACGAGTACGATAAAGATACGAATTTCCTGAAGGTATATACAAAAGAAGAATGGCTTTTGAAGAATTTCGGTGATTTGAAGCCGAAGGAGTTTAAAATCAAATATGCTGATATTTCATATGTAGAAGGGATATTATCATCCTTACTCTCCGGTATAGGTAAGATGATTTCTGATACACGCACAGGCACTATCTATGTATGGGATATCGAAGACAACTTGAATCAGATGGAGAAAACAATAGAGGAACTGGATGTACCATTTGAGAAGAAAGTATTTCAGATAAAACATGCAGAAGTTTCTGATATTGAGTCGGTGTTAACTTCTATGCTGTCGCCTAATGGTAGTTTGCTTGTCGATGCTCGCACAAGCCAAATTTTTGTCTGGGACACACCTATTACTCTTGCAAAAATGGAAGAAGTAGTAAAACATCTTGATATCCCGTTAGAGACACGGATATTCCAGTCCCAGTATGTAAATGTAGAAGAATTAGCCGATGCTCTTCAATCCTTGATTTCTGAGCGTGGTGTAGTTCAAATGGACCCGAGAACTAATACACTAATTGTAACAGACCTGCCTCCTAGATTAGATAGAGTGGCGGAATTTATCCAAACACTTGATGTTAAACTTGAAACGCGCACATGGGTTATTAACTACGTTGATATAGATTTCATAGCAGACCAGATTGAGAACCTTGTGCCCTCCGATATGGGGCAGGTAATTGTTAATGATGAAGTTCACCAAATCACTGTAACTGCATTGCCGAGTAGATTAGAAGAGATAGATAAACTAATAAAAACTTGGGATGTGAAACGTAAGCAGGTTCTAATAGAAGCATTTATAGTTGAGATGAGTGCAGAAGCCGAGCGCAATCTTGGAATCAATTGGTCGTATTATGGCACTGCTGGTAATGTGCCGATAGTAATCCACGGCGGGTCAGGAGTAAAGGATATCGCTTCGCCTTCAGGTTCTGGTGAGACTATGAGTGTTGGCCAACTTCCCACCCCGATACCTCGTTTTGGTGCTTTAACTCTGGATAGCAGTGGAAATATAGTGCGTCCTCAGTTGCAAAATGTTCAGGGTAAACCTGTAATTGATAGATTTATAGGAACCAATTTGGCTGTTGCATTAAATTATCTCGATAAGCAAAATAAAGCCACTATACTTGCCTCACCGCGTGTAGTCGTTCAGGATGGCGAAGAAGCCACATTTGAAAATGCAACGCGAGTGCCTTATATCTCTGGCACTGCTGGTTATCCTCCATCATATTACTATCCTCGCACTCAAACAGGTACCAATCAAACAGGTACCAGTAGCGGAAGCACAACTTATCCCTATTATAATTATCCTTACTACTATGGCGGGTATTATGGTGGTTATAACAGAGTAGAGTTCATTGATGTCGGAACTATACTTTCAGTTGTGCCCAGAATCTCGGAAGACAATACAATTTTGCTTGATATTAGTGCAGAGGATAGTTCTTACAAAGACAAAGAAATTAAGGCTTATGACCAAACTTCTACTGTACCCGAGAAAACTATTCGTCACGCAGAGACACAACTCAGGGTCAAGAGCGGTGAGACCATCGTCCTTGGGGGCTTGAGAAGAGGTAGAACTTCCCATATGACTACTAAAACCCCCATCCTCGGCGATATTCCCATTCTTGGTAAGATATTCAAGAATCCATCACGCTCTGCTCAGAGCAGTAATTTGCTTATCTTCATAACTACCACTATAGTAGATGAAGGAACTCATCCCGAAGCAGAAATGCTTACCCGTGCAGAAGATAAGATTTCCGAAGATGTACGGTATGAGACTAAAAGTATGTGGGGCAAACTCCATGACAGTGCTTATCCCGACCGTAAATCCGAATTAAGATTATCTATAGGTTTAACGGGAAAAATATTTGTAGGTGGACAAAAGGTTGAATTGGGAGAACTTCCAGATATATTAGAAGATGCAAAGCGTAAAGGTAAGAGAAGCGTCTTGCTAAGGAAATCATATCGAGCTCCTAAAGAAGTTGTAATGGATGTAGAACACATCATTTCGGAAGCAGGCATGCAAATTAAGTATGATAAGTATGATGAGATTAATGAACCTATTGTTGCACTACCGGATGGTAATACTAACCCTAAAAACGAGGATACAGAAATTTTAACCCCGGCAGAGCCTACCGACAAACAATAATAATTTGTTGTTTCCTCGCAGATATCTTCTTATAAAATTTGACAGGAATTATTTTTTAGTTATACTCTATCTATAAACCACCAGCAAGATGAAAGGAGAGATTATGAATCTACTTGACACTTTAAAAGGTTCATTGTTAGAGAATTTCTTCCCTCGCGGATGGGACTTGCAAAAGATTGAGCGATGTTGTTCACATTCGCCTGACGAAATCCTTGAAAGGCAAAAATGGTGGCATAAAAACTTTAAGCCTGTTTGCTGTGATACGCTTGAAGAATTTAATGTGAAGTTGGGGCACCGCATTGCTTATGAGATATGTACCGCAAAAGAAGAAGGCAAAAACATAATACTTATTCTCCCAGTAGGACCTATGGGTATGTACAAGTGGGCTGTATACTTTTTACAGGAATGGAATGTTGATTGTAAACATGTCTGGGGATTTAATATGGATGAGTGGAGTGATAAGGAGGGGAACACATTACCGCCTTCGTCTCCGGGTGCTTTTCAAAATGCTATGGAAGATGCTTTCTACGGTCCTTTAGGCAAATTGACAGTACCCCCAAAGCAGAGGTTTTTTGCCACCAAAAAATTACTTCCGCAATATCCCGACAAGATAGGAGAGTTGAAAGATAAAGGAGCCCGACTTATCCTTGTGTTTGGTATTGGTAGAGTCTTCCATATTGCATTTTGGGAGCCACATTTTGCGGAGGAATTTAGTTCAGTAGAAGAATGGAAGAAACAGGAATATAGATTAGGAGCAAAACTCCATCCTCTTACAATAGAGCAAAATGCAATTACAAGTTTTAAAAGCAGAACCACTCTTGTTCCTTGCTTTGCAAATACTATTGGTCCTGGCATTTTCTTAAAAGCAGACAGAATAATAGGTGGTGCAGATGGCACTTTAGGTCGGGGAATGATGTGGCAGGGAATGAGTTTATGGGTAACATTGAGGTATGGTCCCGATATCTGGGTCCCAAGTAGTTTTATGCCGACGCTACCCGGATATCTATACTTCTTGAAAGAACTTGCAGGTCCTTTAGTGCCTGAGTGCAATTGATTTGATGAGGAGTAGCAAATGAATGTACTTGCTATAGGTGCACACCCTGATGACCTCGAGATTCTTTGTGGAGGAACTCTTGCGAAGTATGCCAAGGAAGGGCATAAAGTCTATATGGCTCACCTGACCACCGGGAATATGGGCGGAAAGGATATCTCTTCGGAAGAGTTGGCAAAAATAAGAGACCAAGAGGCGAAAAAAGCAGGCGAGGTAATAGGAGCAGTTGTTTTAGGACCTGTCTGTGAGGATTTGGGTGTGCTTTTTACACCAGAAATGCGAAGGAAAGTTACCGACATAATAAGACAGGCAAAACCTGATTTAATTATTACTCACAGTCCCAATGATTATATGACAGACCACATTATTACATCTAAACTCGTTTTTGATTGTGCATTTTCTGCTACCTTGCCACATTACATCACTGAATACCCTGCACATGAGAAGATAACGCCGATTTACTATATGGATACAATCTTAGGGCATAAGTTCCAACCAGAATTTTATGTGGATATTACCGAATATTTTGAGACAAAAAAAACTATGCTTGCTTGCCACGAAAGCCAATATAAATGGTTGAAAGGTCATCACATTACCGACCCATTTAATATGATTGAGACTGTAGCAAAATTTCGAGGTTTGCAATCGGGTGTAATGTATGCGGAAGCGTTTGCAATGGAACGGGTCTGGGGAAGAGTGGTTCCATTTAATTTGTTGCCGATATAGTTTTTGAGAGTTAGAAAGGATAGCAGTTAGAGTATCCCTTTACTTATTACACAGGTTTTTGAAGTTTAGAATATAATTACACTCAACAACATCATTTTACCTCTAACAAAAAATGGATATTGAAAGAAATGAAATGCATTTGTTGGATTGCACCTAAAAAGTTTGAAATAGTTGAAAGACCGATACCTAAACCAGCGAAAGGCGAGGCTTTAATTAAAGTTGAATCTGTTGGAGTCTGTGGTTCTGATATACATTACTATCTTGAAGGCAGAATTGGAGACCAAATTATATCTCCACCACTCGTGCTGGGGCACGAGTTTGCTGGTATTGTAGAAGAAGTGGGCACTAAGGACGATGAACATTTATTAGGGAAGCGGGTTGCAGTAGAGCCAGGCTTTCCTTGTGGTGAGTGCGAGTTTTGTAAGACGGGGCACTATAATGTTTGTCCAGCACTTCGATTTCTTGGTGGTCCGGGTTGCGATGGAGCACTTGCAGAATATATTGCGGTTCCGGCAAATTTTTGTTTTCCGGTGCCTGAGAATATCTCCGCTCCAATTGCTTCCATGGTAGAGCCAACCGCAGTTGCTGTACATACAATGGAACTTGCAGGTGTACTACCAGGAGATACTGTTTTAGTAGTTGGATTGGGCTCTATCGGATTAATTGTGCTTCAACTTTTGTTAAACTCCTCACCCACCACTTTTGTCGCAGGGGTTGATTTATTAGACTATCGTGTTGATGTTGCCAAAAAGTTAGGAGCAACAGAAGTTTTCATTCCGCCTGAAGGTAGCAGAACAGAACAAACGGAACATACTATTCGATGGGCTAAGGAAATAACTCAAGGTAGAGGATTTGATATTACTATTGATTGCACCAATCAATCAGAAGGACTGATAATAGCGTGTTCTTCTGCTAAACCTGCGGGGCGAGTTGTTCTTGTTGGTATTTCGGGCAAGGATTATGACCTTATCCCGGTAAGTATTGCGAGACGGCGCGAACTAACCTTAAAGTGGTGCAGAAGGTTCCTATTTAATTTTCCAACTGCTATCGAACTTATTGCTAAAGGTAAGATTAATTTTGACTTCATCCTAACTCATCATTTCAGACCAGATGAAGTAAGTAAAGCCTTTGAAATGGTGGCTAATAACTCGGATAACATTATTAAGGCATCTATAGATTGGGTGTAGAGAACCTCTTTAATTGAATGAGTATCTTTAAGATTCCACCACGAACCCTTCTTTTTCTAAGAGTGACTTGAGTTGTGCCCAATCTTTGCAGTTTGACGCTATGATATGCTTCTCTTGCGGTGTTGTTAGAATCCCGGATAGTTTCTTCCTGTGGAGTAGTTCGATAGCAGTCATGGGACTATCTGTTTCAAGCAAATAGACCTTCTGAATCTTAACCTTTTTTACACTATTTGCCCATTGATGAATTGTAGAGATTACTAATTCTGGAGGCTTTCTCTTATTTGAATACTCGTGAAGTATATTTACAAAAAGTTCAGGATGAACGCCTTTTTGGATACCCTTAAGAAAACTTTCCTTAGATATGTGATAAACAGAGACCTTTCCTTCACTCTTCTTTTGGGTGAAAATTTCGATAATAGCCAATTTGAGAGGTTCAATATCTTCAGTAGGCACAATGATTTCAAAGTTAGGCTGAACTGTTATATCCACAGTTTCTAATGGAGCATTAAATTCGAAAGTTCTCTGAGGGAACGAAAGCAAATATTCACCTAATTCTGAGATACGAAAGTACTCCGAATCCTTGTATTGACAAAGGTCGATGATTCCAAGCCAAAATAGGTAAGTCTCCATTATATTTATGCAATTCTCGCTTGTAAACTTACCTCCTACCGGCTTATATGCCCAAACATTTCCCCTTTCTTGATGAAGAATATATTTCATCTCGTCTATGTATCTTGCATAAACTCTATTCGCAAAGTCTCTGAGTTGGTACCATTGTAATGGTTGCAAGGATTGGAGTTCTTGCAAAATAGTTTTTAAGAAGTGATTTGCCTCCTCTGAGGATGTGTAAAAATCGAATAAGATTTTTTGACGCTCTCTCAAACTTAGTTTTAACAATTTTTCCAAATTTCTGGGTAGCAGATATTCCCCTTCCTGTTTCAGCCAGCCCAATTTCTCTGCAAACCATATACAAAGATGTATTGACGGTGAAGAATCCTCTTTTTCCTCTTTTAATAACCTCTGTTCATCGCTCTTATATAGTAGACCATCTTGAGATATATGTAATGGCTTGAGTAGTGCATTGGCAAGAATCTTTGAAATCTTCTTTGAGAAGTTTAAGCCATGTGATTCTATCAATGGAGGTTTGATTTTTAAAGGGGTAATAGGTTGTTTTAAGTTCTCTTTTGCTTGACGTATATTTTCTCGGAGTTGCCTTATTTCCGCGAGTAGGGCTACGTATCTGGTGAGTTTCTCCTGTCCATTGTATCGAAATAGTTCAAATATAGCGAAGTTCTTCAATAGTTCTTCCAATGCCTCCTCCACGTCCCCTTCGCGTTCTTTAAATTTTTGCCTTATCTGATTCACCGGTAGAACACCAGTTTTGTTTTCCCATATGTGGTCAAATATCTCACGAGCAAGGTCTGATGAAATTTCTCTCGCTACAAAATCAACAACAGCAGATGGATTTCTGTATAATCTGTCCACAATTTCCATTCCAAGCGACATCTTGCCTATGACTTTATTGACATTGAATCTACGCTCTATATCTCTCCTTTCGTTGGTGGGCAGTTGGCTTAGTGTGTCGAAAATGTTATTGATATCTCCATTAGAAGTTAAACCCTTTTGCACTCGTTTTACTAATGGGATTGCTTCCGGAACTAACTTGATTCTGCTAAGGTCGTGGAAAAACAGTCTTGGATTGTGTTTGTATAGGTATTCAATCTCCTCCTCTTTTACGGAGAGCCTGATTGCAAGGTAATGAGAGGTTAACCCACCTTTACTGTTATTGGAGAGTTCAAGTGCCATCTCAAATGATTTGCGGTCCATCCCCTCAAAGCAATTGAGTAAAGATAATCCATAACGCATTACACAACCCTTTAAAATAGTCAAAGTAGTAGCCTTTTTGCACCTATAGAACCTAACATTATATAGTAATTGTAAAAATGTTTCAAATTGAGATTATTAGGATAGTTAGGTAGAAGGGAAACGAGGATGAAGAAGAGTATATTTTTATCTCGGTGTAGCATTTGCTTACTTGTGACGGTCCTATTGTTGCTGGCTTGCATAGGCTTATTATCGTGTGCCACTACTAAAGAAACCTCTTCGATGAATCGCTATTCAGACAAGGCACAAGTATGTACGGGCTTTATCAATAAGACCCTCGAAGATGGCAAGTTAATGAAGAGGTATGTGGTTTATGTACCTTATGAATACACTCCCAATGATAAGATGCCAATGATTGTTTTCTTACACGGGGCAGGGGAGAGAAGTTACAATGGACTTCTCCCAACTGAAGTGGGGCTTGGCACTTCAATAAGGCGACATCCTGAACGATGGAAGGCTATAGTGGTCTTCCCACAATGCCCGCCAAGTAGATTTTACAACGAGATGGTAGAGGACATCGATGCTTGCATAGAAAAGACTATGAAAGAGTACAACATAGATAAAAAGCGAGTTTATTTAACAGGCCTTTCAATGGGCGGATTTGGCACCTGGATTTACGGCGCTATGCGGAAAGATTTGTTCTCTGCGCTCGTCCCGATATGCGGAGGAGGAGAAATGGCTTTTATAAAACAAAGACTCAATCTACAAAGTATCCCCGATGAAACTCCAGAAGAGGGGCAGGAAAGAATTAGAAGGGTAGTAGATATGCCTATTTGGGCGTTCCACGGTGCAGATGATGATGTTGTCCCTGTGGAGTGCACAAGAAATTTTGTCCAGAAACTCAAAGAGGCAGGAAGCACAAAGGTGTTATATACAGAGTATCCCGGGGTAAAACACAATAGTTGGGTCAAGGCTTATGATGACCCAGAACTCCCCAAATGGCTATTCTCGCAACACAAATAGTTTGTAATGGAGGTTGACATGTTGTTCCGTTCTAAGAAAAGAGGTTTACGCTCAATCAAGAGCGCCGTTGTAATTTTGGTTGTAGTGTTTTTAATGCCGATAATAACTGCGGTGGTTGTAAGCAGATATTTCTCCGTTGCTCCTATCTATCCTAAATATGACGAGGTAATAGACATCTCTAAGTCAGATAAGAATGGCTATATCTACCTAAAATCTGCCGAAATTATAGCCAAGAGAATATACGATAATTTTATCCATACTAATCTTGTCAAATATCGCCCCTCTTCCCAAATAGGTAATAGGTATTTGTTTGATTACAAACAGTCTACTAAAGCACCTGATTATGTTCACTTTATAGTATTACTCGATATATATAAGCCCTATATTAAATCAGGGAATTTGAAAAATGTCCTTGCATCTGTAAATAGAAGTATAGAAAAGTCACCAGCCCTTCCTGCGGGTGCTCCACCTGCTAAATTGGAAAATATATCCCCAAAGATCACCCCTGAGAATTGGGAACGCGAATTCCTAAAATATTCGGATGAAGTTCTGAACAATATAAAGAAAGCAAATAGGAGTTGCTACCTTGTAAAATATCCTTTGGAGGGTGGACAAAACTATCCTGTAGACATCCCTCTCGGTTGGGAAATTATCTCTGTGGCTCTGGTAAGTTGCGTAATCAATTTTGAGTCTGGCAATTATTCAAAGGCTATGGACTGGCTCGAACACATAACAGCCCTTGCAGTGAAATGCTATGAAAATTCTATTCGCTCTGGGGCAGTATTAACCCTTGTGCAAATATTATATGCTAATCTCTTAATAATTGATTACCTCCCTGAGTGGGTTTATGAGGATATATTTTGTGTATTAAATCATGCGAAGGAGGCTATTGCTACAACACCATTTAGTAAAAAGTTTGAATTGATTCTTTTAGTATTAGAGAATAGTTTCAGAGTTGGTGAGAGACATGAAAGAATGGGCAGATTTGAACAATTATGGGTTACTTTTACAAATTACCGAACATTGTCTAAGATGTTAGAAAATGAGACGGAACTGTTTCTAAATGCATCTTGGGATAATGTAGAAAATTCGATTGTAAATCGAGACCAAGGTGTTATTAAAAGATTAAACGAATTTCGAAGAATGGTATATTATATGTATCCTAACGAATTGTGGGCATTTTGTTCTGGAACTATGATAGAAAATAGTCTTTTTGACAGGAATTACTCACTTGCCGGAATATACGCAGGAATGTTCTTTACTCTGGCTAAAGAATATCAAATCCGTAATGGGAAGATGCCTAAAAGTATTCGAGAGGTTCTTAGTGGCAGATTACCTGAAGATGAGTTAAAATGGTTTGAGTCCCTCTCATCGGTAGTAACTGAGCCACGGAAGATATATCTTATCGCAACTTCAATGGAACCGTGGAAAGAAATGAAACTTCGCAGATTGACAAGGATAACGCGTTTTCCGGATAGTTTTCCCTATGGGCTTGGTTGTCTCGAGATGGTATTAGAATAGCCTGCTTGGCTATAGATAAGAAATTAAAGTAATTGAACTTTTGAGCAAAGGGTATGGCTATGTCTCAATTTACTATCATTGATTGGATTGTACTGGTTGTTTATTTCTTGTCTATGGCAGCGATGGGACCATTACTGGCGCATCGAGGTAGAAGTACTGAGGGATATTTTCTCGGTGGGAGGTCTTATCCGGGATGGCTTCTCGGGCTATCTATGTTCGCTACGAGTATTAGTTCAATTACTTTCGTTGCGTACCCTGCGGATGCGTATAAAACAGCCTACCTAAGGTACTTACTTTGTTTGATGTTGCCTTTAGGTGTATACCTTGCTGACAAGATATTTTTGCCATTCTATCGCAAGGCAAATATAGTATCTGCTTTCGAATATCTTGAGGCAAGATTTGGCACGGGTACAAGAGCATATGCCGCAACTACGTTTGTAATAGGTCAAGTGATACGCATCAGCCTGATTCTTTACCTTGTGAGTCTTTTAGTATATGAGATGACACATTTGAATCCATACCTCTGTGTGCTTATAGGCGGTTTGGTTACCTCGTTTTATACTGTTCTTGGTGGTATTGAAGCGGTAATCTGGACGGACTTCATACAATCTTTCTTGCTCTGGGGTGGTGGATTTATCTGTTTCGGCGTAGTGCTTTATCACATACCTGGCGGATTGGGGACTGTTATCAGAGAGGCGATGGCAGATGGCAAATTTATGCTTGGAGACTTAAATACAGTTACAGGAAAACTCGAACCAGCACCATGGGGCTTTTCCCTGTCTGAAAAAACTATTTTGATGTTGCTCATAGTAGGGCTTGCACAATGGCTAACTGAATATAGTAGCAATCAAAATGTGATTCAGAAGTATGTTGCGGCGAAAAGCCCAAAAGATGCCTTTCAAGCAATATGGATTTGCTGTTTGTGTAGTATACCGACATGGGGCTTCTTTATGTTTTTAGGTACTTCGCTATATGTCTTCTTCAAACTCTTCCCCGACCCTAATGCCCAAGCAATGCTAACAGGACAGATGAAAGCAGAACAAATCTTGCCATATTTCGTCGTTAAGTATCTGCCTACTGGTTTGTCCGGACTTGTTATAGCGGGTGTGCTTGCAGCCGCAATGTCATCTCTTTCCTCGAGCATAAACGCCATATCTGCGGTCAGTATTGTAGATATATACAAAAGGCACATAGCAAAAGGGAGGGGTGACCAACACTATGTTAGAGCGGCGAAGGTAGTTTCTCTGATAAGTTCCGCTTTGATGATATTTGGTGCGCTATTTCTGCTAATGGCTCAAAGTAAAACTCTTCAAGATACCGCTACAAAACTCGCCGCTGTGACTGGTGGAGGACTTCTGGGTTTGTATATTCTTGGATTCATGACAACCAGAGGTGATGGTAGGTCTGTGGGAGTAGGGATTATAGTTACTATTCTATTCTCAACCTATATCTCACTAATTGAACTCAAAATTATAAACAAGGATTTATTCCTTGGGCTCGGTTTTTCAGACAGGGTTAGTGCCATACTTGCTCAACCAATCGATACTTATTATGCAGGTATAATGGGGCACATGATACTTTTTCTAATAGCCTATTTTCTTGCAGTAACCTTTTTGCCGGTAAGGGAAAGAAATCTGAAAAATTTGACTATCTGGACGAGGGATTGAGTTTTTGGAACCCCTGCCTATCTATGGTGTTTATTGAGATAGGTAGGTTATTGAACTACAATACGAAAGAGGAATTCTCATGGATACAGGAAAGA
>CAZZMK010000029.1:0-16536 GCA_964655185.1 uncultured Nitrospirales bacterium
TGGCGCCTCCGAAATTATCGTCATATGCAGTTCTTACTACGGCGATTATATCATTTCCTTCAAAAATCCAATCGGCATATTGAAAGCCGTGTTTGTCCATATCGGGATGATGCAGGATAGTTTTACAAGCCTGCCAATTCCGCAAATCTTTACTGCTGGCAAGGACTAATGTGTTTCTAATTCTTGCAGGATGCCTTAATTTAATCTCTTCTTGAGTGGGCCAATTGCACAATGTCCAATACCTTTTTGATACCTCGTCGTATCTCACAGTGAATTTTGTTGTACCTCCATTGAAATCTACAAAACCAGTTTCAGGGTCGAATTCAATAGTTTTCCCATCGGGTCTTATCTTGATTATTGCGGACTTGCCCCCAGTCCGTGTATCAACCCTTAACATATTTACAAGTGTGCCATCAGGTGCGGGAACTATATTACCTTCCAACCATCCGTAGAATTCGCCGTTAAGCCATTCTTTTGACTTAGCAATGGAATTGCTGAAGGTCCAACTTTTCGAATCGAGTAAGTTCGAATCGATAGGTGCACTGATTACAAATGCTCTGTATCTCTCGCCCCATCTATCTCCACCTAATGCATCTTCGAATGCGCGCCAGATTCTACCATTGTGAATTACTACAGGTACAGGTGCGGTATGATATTGACTAAAGTCTAATATTCCTGAAGACTTGCTTGTAGGTTCGGTCCAAGTATAGCCTTCGTCATCAGAGCGTCTTATTACCATATTTCCGTGGTGCCTATCGGTCCCTATTAGGTATATTTTGCCGTTTAGGTTAAATATACTTGCCCAAAACATCCCTCTAACGGTAGAAATTCTTCGCCAACTGTTTCCTCTGTCTTCTGAGCGGTAAATATGAGTTATTGCGAGAATATGTTCTGTCGACATAGGACCGAACTCGTCGTGCTTCGCAAGGTACACACCGTCTTTTACAATGGTAATTCCAGGTGAGCCTATGTATATACCTGAATTTGCAGGCGAATAAGCAATAACTACCCCTGGAGGTAATTCAGTCATTGTGGATGAAAAGCATATAAGGAAGACAAATATCTGGCACATACTTTTTCTCCTTAATGAAGAAATGGTTTGTTTTCTAAACTTCCATAAGTAGTATTGTAGATTGTAATAAGTATTACATAAATAGGCAAAATATGAAAAGTCTATTATTCAGGCTTGTAGTGGAGTTTTTATTGTTTTTATAAGATAATTTTTTTATAGAAGTAATAGCATTTAGATATTAATATCTGATATCATATGTGACACTTTTACAATGGTTAATGTGTCTTAAAATCAAAATTTGAGATAGTGGGAGATATTATGTTTTGCCGGTCTAAATATGTTTTGCTTTTGTGTGGTGGGGTATTGTTTTTATATATTTTACCTCCTGTCTTTGCACAGGAGATATCTTTTTCGGAAGCCTTGTCGAAAATGCAAAAGAATAATCCCGCATTGATATCTGCGGAGAAAGAAATCCAAATAAAGGAAGAGGAAAGAAAATCTGCTAAGGGACTGAGATACCCTAAAGGTGAAATCGAGGTTAAGCAGACTTTTCTCGATAGTCCAATTGATATAGGTCTTGGCCCTCTTCCGATTTCCTACGAGGTTCAAGAGAAACAATTCACCAAGGGGCAGATAAAAGTATCTTTACCGATTTATGCAGGTGGCAGGATAGACTCTGCTAATGAAGTCTCTTTGCATAGAAAGACCGAGGCAGAGTATCAGAGAGATTGGACCTACTATCAATTAGTTACTGAACTTGCCCAGAGATATTACGGATTAGTGCTTGCAAGTCAGAATTATGAGGTTCAGAAACTTAAAACACGCCTTATGAAACAGCATGAAGATAGGGCAGAAAAACTTTTCAGAGAAGGGATAATTGCTAAAGTAGAACTTCTTCATTCGCAGGTGGAACTTTCGAAGGCGGAACAGGAAGAATCGAGTGCTTTCAGAGAGATTTGTATAATTCGTGAAGGTTTGAACAACATATTGTTTGAGAATGGTAATTGGGAACCTGTATCAAAACTGTTTATACTCCAGGAAGACCCTCCTTTAGAATCGTTTACCGCAACTGTAAATGATTCACACCCTGCATTAGGTATTGTAAATGCAAAGATAAAGCAGGCAGAAGTAGGAGTGAAAGCAGAGAAGGGCAACAATAAGCCTACTATATACTTATTTGGGATGCATGAGATATTTAAGGATGATTTGACACTACTTGACCCTACCTGGGCTGTTGGAGTGGGGATGAATTATACATTTTTTGATGGTTTTCAAACTAAGCATAAGGTTCTTGCAAGTAAGGCTCTGGTTGAAAAGGCGGAGATAATGAAAACGAAAGTAAAGAAGGACCTTGAAAGTCTGGTGATTAAACGATATGAAGAGATGAAAAAAGCCAGAGACCAGTGGCTAAACTTTCAGAAGACATTAGAACTAACACAAGAAAACTTACGAGTTAGAAGAAAGGCTTTTGAGGAAGGTGTCACTACTTCATTAGAGGTAGTTGATGCAATATATCAGCATTCTCGGGCTCAATTAGGATTGTTGAAGTCCGCTTACGATTACGATGTGGCTTTTTTCCAGTTATTGGAAGCAAGCGGTCAGACATCTCGATGGGAGCAGTTTCTAACTGATTTGATTCCGGTGGAGTTTGAAAGAGTTAAGATAGAAGAAGTATTAGGTCAGTAATTATCTTTCCCAGTTTAATACAAAAATGTATTTTTATTTTTGCTATGAAAAATATCGAATATAAATAAAAGCAGGAGAAACTGGTTTATGGAACATCCTCGATTGGTAGCGTTTTTCATGTTTCTCATAGGCATATTTGTTATATCTATTCTATCTTATATATTTTTACAGCCACAGCCTTATTATCTGCAGGGTGAAGTAGAGGTTGATAAGATAAATGTATCTGCTAAGGTCCCGGGCAGGGTAGTGGAAATACTTGCTGAAGAAGGGAAGAAGGTTAAAAAAGGCGAGGTTGTGGCTATACTTGATAGGCCTCAACTTGAGGCTAAGAAGAAGCAGGCGGAGAGTGCTCGAAAGGCGGCTGAGGCACAGTTTGAGAAAGCCCAAAAGGGTGCAAGGGAAGAACAAATTAGAATGGCTTATAATCAATGGCTTCAGGCTCAGGCGGGTAGGGAATTAGCAGAGAAAAGTTTCAAACGGATACAAAAACTATTTGAAGAAGGGGTTGTGCCTGCACAAAAGCGGGACGAAGTCGAGGCTCAGTATAAGATGGCTTGCAAGTTAGAGGCTACTGCCAAGGCTCAATACGATATGGCAGTAAATGGAACGAGGGAGGAGGATAAAAAATCAGCCGAGGCACTTGTAGAACAGGCTTCAGGCGTAGTTGAAGAGGTGGATTCATTAATAGAAGAGGTTTCCCTTACAGCACCTGAGGATGGTGAAGTTCTTGAACATATAGTTTTGCCTGGGGAACTTGCGTCCGCAGGTATGCCAATAATAACAATGATAAATTTGGATAAGTCCTGGATTTCTATTAATGTTAGGGAAGACCAACTTCCGGGCTTGCATATAGGAAAAGTTATAGCGGGAATGGTGCCTGCTCTGGGTATGCGTGTGATTGAAATGGAGGTTTACTATATTTCTCCAGTTGGGGAGTTCGGTACTTGGCGTGCCACAAGTGCTTCAGGGGGGTTCGATTTGCGGACATTCGAGGTACGTGCAAAGCCTTTGAATAAGTTGGAGGATTTGAGACCAGGTATGAGTGTAGTAATACCTTGGAAGCGACCAGAAACAGAGGTGTCGTGGCTTATCAGGATGCGGAGTAAGTTTGACGAGTTGATAGATAGGTATATCCTCCGAGAGGGTAAATAAAATGTTCCTCTCGTTCTATAAAGTGTTGCGAAGGGAACTTCATATTATTGCTCACCATCCATTTTATTATCTTTTTACCTTTATCTTACCAATACTTACATTTTTAATTTTGTGCGCTATTTTTTACAATGAGATACCGAGGGATTTACCGGTAGTTGTGTGTAATAAGAGCAAATCTCCTTTTGCTATTCAGATAATTAGGGGAATAGATGCTTCTCCTTCGCTAAAAGTAGTAGCGGTAAGTCCGAATTTCTATGATTGCATTCAGTATGTTCGTGAAGGTAGGTCGTATGCAGTTATTTACATTCCTCGGGATATAGATAGTAGTTCAGTTAATGCTAAAGGCACACATATTGTTGCTTATTACAATAATCAGTGGATGCTTGTTAGTAGTTTGCTAAATCGTGCATTAAGGGAGGTTACAAATCACATAGCATTGCAAAAAGAGACTCGCTTCCGAATTGAAAAGGGTGAGTCTGTGCAATTAATAGATGTATATTCGAATCCTATAATATTAGATTCTCAGCCTTTGAATAATCCTAACCTAAATTATAGATTTTTTCTTTTACCTGCATTGTTGCCATCTATTATTCAGGCTTTTGTAATGATGGTGGCTATAAGAAGTTTTGGCTCAGAACTTAAACACGGGACAGTGCGAGATTGGATTTCTTTAGCAAACGGGAATTACTGGTTAGCAATTGTAGCCAAGGCTTTTCCCTATACTTTAGGCTTTACTGCTCTTACTCTTTTTATGATGACATTGCTAACATATTGGGGAAGGGTTCCGTTTAAGGGAAATCTTGCTTTTGTAATTGTTACAAATTTGTTTTTTGTTCTTGCATATCAAGGTATGGGTTTGGCTTTTATTTCACTTACTGCAAATTTACGAATGGCGAATAGTCTTGGTGGCTTTTACACGGGACCTGCTTTTGCTTTTGCCGGGGTTACTTATCCCATTATCGGTATGCCTCTGCCAGCGCGGTTACTCAGTTATGCTCTTCCTCTTACTCATTATTTGCGACTGTATCTTGAGCAGAGTATACGAGGTGTGCCTACTTCCATATCATTTCCTAAATTAGTAATACTGTTTGGGTTCTTCTTTGTCCCGTTTTTGCTATTTGCGCCGAGGTGGAAGAAGTTTGCGGAAGATGAGAGATATTGGGGCAGGATATGAGGTATATTTGGAATATATTTAGAGAAGAACTAAACTCGATATTTGGTGACCCTGGAGTTTTGCTTATATTTATAGCAGGTTTATCTATTTATGCGCTTGTCTACCCTCTACCATATTCACCGGAGGTGTTGAAAGAAGTTAAAGTTGCAGTTATAGATAAGGACAATACCTCATTAAGCAGGAAATTGCTTAGGTGGATAGATTCGACGGAAGAGGTAAAGGTAGTTTCCCGTATTTCTGATTATGCGGAAGCGAAGAGGCTTTTGGAGCAAAATGAGATTTATGGAGTAGTGATTATACCGAGAGATTTTGAGAAAAATGTGTTAACTCGTAGAAAGGCGGTAGTACAGTTATTTGCCGATGCAACTTATTTCTTGATATACCGCCAGATTTTTACAGGTGTGTACAAGGCGACTGCAACGATGTCTGCCGGCGTGGAAATTAGGCGTTTGACTGCGGAAGGTTTTACGGAAGAAGTAGCAATGAAAAAGTGGAACCCTGTTCCTGTGGATGTAAGGCCCTTATTTAATCCGGCGGGTGGTTATGCTACTTATGTGGTTCCTGCGGTACTTATTTTGATACTTCAGCAGACGCTTTTGATTGGTATAGGAATGCTTTCGGGGACAAGACAAGAAAGAGGGGAACCATTACCTGTACCCGAAGGTGGGAGAAAACCTGCAA
Source organism: uncultured Nitrospirales bacterium (assembly GCA_964655185.1). Taxonomy (GTDB): domain Bacteria; phylum Hydrogenedentota; class Hydrogenedentia; order Hydrogenedentales; family Hydrogenedentaceae; genus Hydrogenedens. The sequence goes on from CAZZMK010000029.1 coordinate 5,706, forward strand.
TTACGCCTATTATTCTTGCGCGTGGAACGGCATATTTCTTTATTTACATTACATTTCCAATATTTTATTTGTTTGTAGTTTACAGAGTTTATCAAATAGATGCGACTGGGGATGTTGTTCAGATTATTTTGTTTCTCGTTCCATATGTATCTTCGATTATATTGTTGGGATTTACTTTGTGTGCAATATTTGTAAGCCGTGAATTGTCAATACCTGCATTAATGTTTACATCTTTGCCTGCTGTGTTGTTGATTGGGTTTGCTTGGCCCTTAGAGGCTATTCCGAATTGGTTAAGAATATGTTCGCTACTTTTGCCGAGCACGAGTGGGTCGGCGGGATTTGTTAGACTAAACCATATGGGTGCGTCGCTATACGAGGTAAGGTGGGAATGGTTTACTTTGTGGATACTTAATTTATTGTACTTTTTCACTGCATGGCTTTCATTATGGTGGTATCAGAAAAGAGTTACTAAAAAGATTAAATTAAACTTAGAGCAGAATTAGAAGTAACGGTCTTTTTACTTAATGTATTGATAAACTTTCTGTATTTGATATTTGATATTATTTCTAAAAATTTTTGATTAGTAACAAATAGTAAGGAAGTATAAATGGAACGAGTACTTGTTACAGGTGGAGCGGGTTTTATAGGTTCGCATGTGGCAGAGGAATTTATTAATTCGGGTTACGAGGTTTTAGTTATAGATGACCTTAGTTCGGGCAAACGAGAAAATGTTCCTTCGCAGGCAAAGTTTATTCAAATGGATATATGCTCAGAGGAATTAGAAGATGTTTTTGAAGATTTTAAGCCGAAGTTTGTTGCTCATCTTGCTGCACAGATTGATGTGAGGAAAAGTGTGTCAAATCCTATATTCGATGCGAAGGTAAATATTCTTGGTGGAATAAATATCCTTCAGCAGTCAGTAAAGTATGGTGTAAATAAGTTTGTTTTTGCGTCTACAGGTGGGGCTATTTATGGTGAAGCGGAAGTTATGCCTGTACCCGAAACATATTCGCCTAAACCTTTGTCGCCTTATGGGACAAGTAAACTTGCGTTTGAACATTACATTGGTTTGTATCAGCGACTTTATGGGTTACGATATATGATACTTCGACTTCCAAATGTTTATGGTCCTCGACAAAGTCCTGAAGGGGAAGCAGGGGTATGCTCTATTCTTTCTGGGTTGATGCTTAAAGGGAAGAAGCCTGTTTTGTATGGGTTTGGTGAACCTATGAGGGATTATGTATATGTTAAGGATATTGCGAGGGCGTTTTTATTGGCGGTGGAAAAAGGTGAGAATGAAACTGTAAACTTAGGCTCTGCTATTGGAACCAGAGTCCGAGAGATTTTTGATATTATCGCGGAGATTATTGGTTATAGAGACGAGCCTGAATTGGCACCGTTGAGACCGGGTGAGGTTCATTCTATATATATTAGTGGAGAAAAGGCAAAACAAATATTAGGTTGGCAACCTCAGGTTCCATTAAAAGAGGGCTTGAGATACACTGTCGAGTATGTAAAGAGTACACTATAGTAGTTGTTCTTGAATACTAAACTAATTTGCCGGGGTTCATAATATTCTGGGGGTCAACTTGATTCTTGATTTGATAAAGAAGTTGATAAGGAAAAGCCCCTTTTTCGGTTGAAATCCATTTTTTATGGTCTGTACCTACTCCGTGATGATGTGAAATGGTAGCATTATGTGCCTGAATTACATCCCCTGCTTTATTTTTGATTCGCCACCATTGTTTTTCAGGGTTTTTAAGTGAGCGCGGAAATACGAAAGTATAATATAGGCTTGCTCCATCTAAATAAGCGTGGCTTAAATGTGCCATTACTATTGGGTATGCGGGTTTTAGTTCTTCATCCTCTAAAATAGCATTTTTGATAGCGTTTAACAAGTCTTCGTAAAGGTCGAGTATTTTACTCCACCGAGTAGCGGTTTCGAGGGTATCGACTCCAATACCGTAGTCTAACATTTCATCTCGTAAGTACGGTAGTAAAAATCTTTGGCTAAACCATTGCTCTGCTATCGATTCTCCTAACTCTATTCCCTGGTATGATTGAAGAATTTGTGTTAGTATTTGCCTACCAGCGGTGACAGAAGCAGAACTACCCTCTAATCCAACCAACATTAAACAAAATTGAGGTAATGATGATGGGTCACCACCTCCCATTTGCATAGCAGTGAAGAAGAAAGTTTCGTTTGCATCCGAAAGCCGAATCATAGCAAGAGGAATATCTTCTTGTAGTAATAGTCTTGAAGCGTTAATTCCATTTTCGAAGGATGGAAGGACATATGCTGTGTAGAATTTTTCTTGTGGTAGGGGATGTATTTTGAACTCTATTCCAGTCATTATGCCAAGAATACCTTCGGAGCCGGGTAAGAGGTCTCGAATTTGAGGACCACCTGCGGAGGCGGGGAAGTTTTCTGTTTTCCATAAGCCAGGAGGACTAACTACCTCTGCGGACACAAACCAATGTTCTGCTTTACCGTATTTAATAGATTGATGGCCTGCTCCCCTCGATGCTACCCAACCACCAAGTGTTGAAAATTCGAATGATTGAGGGTAGTGTCCTAAAGTGAAACCTTCGGATTGAAGTATTTTCTCGAGCGCTGGACCTTCAATACCTGCTTCTGCCTTTGCTATGCAAGATTTTTTATCAATATCAAGTAGTTTGTTTAGAGTTCGTAAATCTACAGAGATAATGCCGTTATACGACTCGGACTTTAATGGGTTTACTCCACCTACGACACTGGTTCCACCTCCAAATGGGATTATCGCAATCCTGTTTAGATTACACCATCGCACAAGTTGGATAATATCCTCTTTTGAGGCAGGATAAACTATAGCGTCGGGATAACAGTCTATTTCCCCTGTGCGTAGGGAAAGGGTATCAAGATAACTTTTACCTCGAGCGTGAATAATTCTTTCGAATTCGGCGGTAGATATCTTAGATGAAGGGATTTTTTGACGGAGTTCAAATAGTGCTTGTTCAGATATATTAGGAGGAGGAACATTTATATCTTTCCATTCAATTGGAGGCGTGTGCGGGAGTGATTCAAAACCACATAAATCACGAAGCCAATTCCAAAATGCTTCTCTCTTGTCTTTTAGTAAATCGGGGGCATTTTTTAGTCCCCAGCCACACCATTTTCTATCTTGTAGATTCATTTTTGTTCCTTTTTTCGAAAGTTCTTACCTAATTCTATGAAATTTTTCAATATTTGTTTGCCGTATTTGGTCAGGATACTCTCAGGATGAAATTGGACTCCCCAAATTGGGAGAGATTTGTGTGCTACAGCCATAATTTCTTTTTCTTCAGTCTCTGCAATTATTTCTAACACATCTGGGCAAGTTTCTCTCCTAATAATTAAAGAGTGGTATCTTGTTGCTTCAAACGGTGAAGGTACGTCTTTAAATAAAGGATGGTTGTTGTGATAAATGGCGCTTATCTTTCCGTGCATTATCCTATCCGCTCGTACAATTTCTCCTCCGAAGGCATAACCAATACTCTGGTGTCCAAGGCAAACGCCGAGGATTGGGTATTTATTGCCGAGTTTTTGCACTACCTCTACTGATATACCTGCTTCTTTGGGGGAACAGGGGCCGGGAGAGATTACTATGTAATCTGGCTTAAGTTCGTCTATCTCTTCGATTGAGATAGTGTCATTTCTAAATACTTTCATCTCGGGGTGTATTTCACCGAGATATTGAACGAGATTGTAGGTAAATGAATCGTAATTGTCTATAAATAGTATCATAGTTCTAATCCTTTTTCAGCAAGTTCTACCGCTTTTACTAAGGCTTTTGCCTTGTTCACAGTTTCCATATACTCTCTTTCAGGGTCACTGTCGTAAACGATGCCAGCGCCTGCCTGAATGTATGCGTAGCCGTCCTTGATTATCATTGTTCTGATAAGTATACAAGTATCCATATCTCCTGTGAAACTTATATAGCCTGCACCGCCTGCGTAGGGACCTCTTTTTTCTGGTTCGAGTTCTTCTATTATTTCCATAGCCCTTATCTTTGGAGCACCACTTACGGTGCCCATAGGGAAGGTGGCTTTCAGTGCATCGAAGGCGTCACATTCTGGTCTGAGTTCACCTTCTACTTCAGTGACAATATGCATTACATGGGAGTATCGTTCAATTACCATAAATCTATTAGGTACTGGTTGGACAGTACCTATTTTGCACACTCTGCCAAGGTCGTTTCTGCCGAGGTCTACTAACATTATGTGTTCTGCTCGTTCTTTCTCATCCGCTATAAGTTCATTTTCAAGCCTTAGGTCATCTTCTGGGGTATTTCCTCTGGCACGAGTACCTGCGATTGGTCTTAAAAGACAGCGTTTTTGCTTTACTTGTGTCATTACTTCGGGGCTTGAACCTACGAGGGATAGTTCGGGAAATTGCATTAATAGCATGTATGGGGAGGGATTTATTCTTCTCAGAGCGCGATAGAGATTGATAGGTGAGGTAAATACAGGCCTTGAGAATCTCTGGGATAGCACTACTTGGAATATATCACCACTGCATATATATTCCCTTGCTTTTACAACTGCACTACAGAAGTCTTCTTTACAGAAGTTGGATTTCAATGGTAACGTATCTGCTGGATGATGAATTCGCTCTGTTTGAACTGTTAACGGACCTCTGAGCCTTTCCTCAATCTCACTTATCTTGCGAACTGCTTCGTTATATGCGTTTTCTGCGTTCGACCTGATGTGGGCATTGGAAACAATTAAAATTCTATTGTTTATGTGGTCAAATATTAGCATAGTATCGGTAATCATGAAATACAAGTCTGGCACATTGAGATTATCCGGTTTAATGTCAGGGAGTTTTTCGAAAGACCTGACCACGTCGTAAGATATGTAGCCGACAGCACCGCCGAAAAACGATGGTAAGTCGGAGGGGTATAAAATGGGATAGTATTCATTCATTAGTTTCCGAAGTTCGAACCACGGTTCTTGGGAGGTATATGTACCTGTTGTACCGTTTCTTGTAATAGAAATGGTATTGCCTTTTGCTCGAAATATAACAGATGGATTTGCTCCTAAAAAAGAGTATCTTCCTAATACTTCTGCATGTTCTACGCTTTCGAGGAGGAATGAATATGGGTAGCCCCGTGATATTTTTAGATATGCACTAACGGGGGTTTCAAGGTCTGCTAATATTTCTTTATATACAGGAATTATGGCTGATTGTTTTGCCATTGATTTGAATTCATCAAGGGATGGTTTAATCATATTTAAATCTCCTTTAGTTTTGTTTTCATTATTCTTTTGCTATGCCGTCGCCATCTAATACTATAGTTTCATCGAATTCGATTCGTCTGTAGAAACAACTTGTTTCGTTGGTGTGGCAAGTAGGTCCTGCGGGTTCGCATAGTAGTAAAAGAGCATCGCCATCGCAATCTATTCTGATTTGCTTAACTTTCAATACATTGCCTGAGGTTTCGCCTTTTCGCCAAAGTTTTTGACGAGACCTTGACCAAAAACAGGCTCTTCCCTCTTTCATTGTAATTTCAATTGACTCTGAATTCATATATCCGAGCATTAAAACTTGTTTAGTTTTTTCGTCTTGAATAATGGCGGGAATTAATCCTTTGTCGTCAAACTTAATAATGTCTTTTAGTTTCATGGTTTGACTCCTTCTTCTTGAGGTTTTTGGTTTATAGGGAAGCAAAATAATTCCTAAGAGAGTAAAGAAGGGAAAAAGATTAATGTCGCCACCATCGAGAAGAAGAAAAGGAGGCAGGATTATAGGAAAGAGGAGTAAAAGACTGAATAGATTTTATAGTGGTTAATATTTCTGTTACTTTCTTCTTCATCTATATTTGCTGTGCTTATGTTGTTTCCTTTATTATAAATTATAATCTCACAGGAATTCCATTTTTTGCAAGATACTCTTTTGCTTGTTTTATGGATATCTCTCCGAAGTGAAAAATTGAAGCGGCGAGAACCGCATCTGCCTTACCATCTTTCAGTGCGGTAAGTAAGTGTTCTAATTTTCCTGCGCCACCACTTGCTATTACGGGGATGTTTACTGCTTCGGATACAGCCCGAGTTAGTTCTATGTCGTAGCCTTGTTTTGTGCCATCTGCATCCATTGAAGTTAGCAAGATTTCGCCTGCCCCTCTTCTTTCTACTTCTATAGCCCACTCTACTGGGTCTAAATTAGTGGGTCTGCCTCCATCCCGACCGCCGTGGCTTCTTACTATATATCGGTTACCTTCTTTCTTTGCATCTATTGCTACGACTATACATTGAGAGCCAAATCTTTCTGCGGATTCATTTATAAAATCGGGATTCATTATAGCGGGGGTGTTTATAGATACTTTGTCGGCACCTGCTTTTAGCAAATTTCTGATATCTTCTATAGTGCGGATACCACCACCTACGCATAGAGGGATGAAAACCTGCTCTGCAGTCTTTTCAACAACCTCAATCATTGTTTTGCGATTGTCAGTGGAGGCACGAATATCCAAAAAAACTATCTCGTCTGCGCCCTCCTCATCATATCTTCGGGCTATCTCAACAGGGTCACCTGCATCTCTTAAGTTTAGGAATTTTACCCCTTTTACTACTCTACCATCGGCAACATCAAGACATGGTATTATCCTTTTGCACAACACCTTTCGACTCCTTATACTTATGAAGAAGATTCTTCGGAGCCTTCTTTTTTCTCGGGTAATTCTACTGAAGGCATAATATCTGATTGTTCTTCTTGAGAGGGAACTTCGGGAATTGGTGACGGAGAATCTGCACCTAATCTACATTTCAAGAAATCATTAGTTTCTTCGGATGTAGTTCGAGTGGTATCCAGAGATATATCTTCTTTGCATTGTAATGGCTCACTGAGTGGCTGTGTAGGTGACTCATCAGATTGAGCGACAGAAGTTGTTGACTGAGACACCTCTTCGCCGGGAATTGGTTTTTCTTGCTCAACTGATGTGGTTTCTTTTTCTTCAGATTTTTCGATAATGTGATATACCTTTTCGCCCTCCATTTGAAACTCTTCTATTTTGAGTACAACTGGTTTTACTAATTCTATTCCGAAATATTCAGATAAAAATTCTTGGAGACGAGAAGTGATTAGATTTTCTATTTTGGGAAGATTTTGCTCATCGTCGAGCACTGCTACGGGGATGACTTCTGCTCTGAGTTTATTTTCCTTTTCCGGCGATAGTTTTACAGTGACCTGTTTTAGTGGTGCTACACGCTTTAGCATTGCGGAACACTCTTTTTCTAAGGATGAAATGTTGATTTCTGCGTAACCTGACTCAAAATTTTGCTTCAGTATTTTATATTTTCTATTTCCTGAACCGAATGAGGGAAGAATTGAGTATCCGCCGATAAGAATGAAGATTATTGCACCTGCTAATAAAGTTGAGCCGGGAAAACCCACATCAAGTGAGCCATCATATAGTTTTGCGATGTATGAGCATATATAGGGGCATTTTACAAACTGGCCAAGAAGTGCTACGCCTACGAGAATGAGAAGAAGACTGGATAGTTTAGAGAAGAAAGTTTTCATAACATAACTCCTTAAAGTTTTATTAGAAAATTTTACCACCTTTTGAAATATCTTTTCATACAATAAGTTTCATTTTTGAATTTTCATATTTAAAAGATGTAGATTTTATTGATTTTTGGGTTTCCTTTGAGTTGCTTAAATTTTTATTAGAGGAGGTTTAATATGAGCAAAATCTGTTTTTTGGGTGCGGGTAGTACCGTTTTTGCTAAAAATGTTATAGGGGATTGTTTGTATGTTGAGGCATTGAGGGATGCTACTATAGCGCTTATTGACATAGACCCTGAAAGATTAAGCGACTCTGAGAAGATGGTGCTAAATTTGAATAGAACACTTGGTGGAAATTTGAAAGTAGAATCTTATCTGGCTGAAGATGCGGAGAAGGCACTGAAAGGAGCGAATTATGTTATCAATGCAATTCAAGTGGGAGGGTATGAGCCGTGCACTGTTATAGATTTTGAAATACCTAAAAAATATGGACTAAGACAGACAATTGGGGATACATTGGGCATAGGGGGAATTTTTAGGGCGTTGCGGACAATACCAGTGATGTTGAAGTATTGTGAAATAATAGAGAAGGTGGCACCTGATGCTCTGCTTCTGAACTATACTAATCCTATGGCGATGGTCACGGGCGCTATTTTGAAGGCTACTTCTGTTAGAACGGTGGGGCTGTGTCATAGTGTTCAGGTGTGTGCTCCGCAATTGTGTCTGATGCTAGAACTTCCTGATGATAATCTTCAATGGCGTATAGCAGGGATAAATCATCAGGCCTGGCTTCTTGAGATAAAGCGAAATGGTGAAGACCTCTATCCGGAAATAAAAAGAAGAGCGGAGTTGCCAGAGTATAGGTGGAAAGATACAGTGAGGTTCGAGATTATGAAGAGGTTTGGGTATTATGTAACGGAATCGAGTGAGCATAATGCTGAATATGTGCCGTGGTTTATCAAAAGCAAAGCGCCACATTTGATTGAAGAGTACAATATACCACTGGATGAGTATCCAAAGAGGTGTATAGCACAAATTGAGGCGTGGAAATATCTGAGGGAAGAACTTACTGCAGATAAGCCCTTGCCCCACGAACGGACTCATGAATATGCTTCGTACATACTTGAGGCGATAGAAACGGGGAAGCCGTATACTTTTGGAGGGAATGTATTAAATTATGGTCTGATAACAAACTTGCCGTATAAGTGTTGTGTTGAGGTGATGTGTGTGGCGGATAGGAGTGGTATAACTCCTACTTATGTAGGAGATTTACCTGTTCAGTGTGCGGCGCTAAACAGAACAAACATAAATGTCCAGGAGGTGACTATAGAAGCGGTGTTAACGCGAAAGAAGGATTATATCTATCAAGCGGCTTTACTGGACCCGCATACCTCGGCAGAGTTGACAATTGACGAGATAATTAGTTTATGCGATGAAATGATGGAAGCACACAAAGGTTGGATACCCGAATTCCATTGAAGGGGAAGTTTTAAAATTTAATCTGCATGCCAGTGGAATGTGTGGTGGGCACCTAAAACTCTCGCATTTAGTTGTGGGGGGATAACATTAGCCGGTGCGTTGCATGCGTGGATTACACCCTCCATAATATCAATATTGTTTTCTTTTGCCCAATTAACTGCGGTAATTATCATGTCTCTATAAATTCCCTTATTTCTTGTGGTTGGGACTACACCTGTAAGTTCCACATCCGCCAGAGTAAGTCCCAACGTACTACGGGTATCTTCTTTTACAACCACTGTTGTATATCCAACTACTTTGTTATCTTCAATTGCTAATAGGACACATTTGGCTCTTCCAAGTAAAGAATTTTTTAACCATTCTTTAAACATCAATGGGACCTTGCCTGTTTCTCTTATTTTTTCGTCGAGGTTAAACCGATTGTAATAGGGTATGATGTCTTCAGAGATGGATTCAAGTAAAGGTAAGTCGTCAGTGTTAGCAAATTTTATGTAGGTTTTGGGAGTGAAAGATAAAGAGAACTCTTTTCGGAAGTCCCATACGTGATGAATATGGGTGGCAATGAGTTCAAATCCGTTTTTTGTCAAGGAACTAATACCTGATAGGTCCAAAGGGTGTAAGTGGCAGTCTATGAACTTTATTCCCTTTTCTTTTGCCCAGTTAATCATTTCTTTTAGAAGAGCATCTTTTATAGATGCGGAAAATTTGTCTTCTATGGAAAATAGATATTTTATTCTTGCGGAGGGAAAACCAAATATTTCGGAATCCCAAGTTAATGTTTGAAGAATAAGAAAGCCGACTAATTCATCTTTAATTTTTGAGAGGAAACATATGGTATCTTTTCTTGTGAAATGTTTCTTTATGTCATCGAGTAAGTAAGAAATTAGACTATCTTTTCTTATTCCTCTTATGTAATCATAAGGGAAGTTTTTCTGTTGTTCTAAAATGTAGGAGGCATGTTGTGGCTCTATTTGCTTAACTAACTCTATTGTTATCATCTTTTTGGTCCACTACTTGTTGGACTATATAATATGGCCTGTGCTGAACCTCGCGATAAGTTCTGCTTATATAAGCACAAAGAATACTTGTGCAAAGGATTTGAACGCCAACCAGGAAGAAAAATAGGGCGGTAACAGTAGCCATTTCATTGTAAGTTAATCCCCAAAAGATTCTTCTCGCTAAGATACGAATACCCATTGCAAAACCTACAAGGGAGAATAAGAAGCCAATAAAGCCAATTATTTCTACAGGTAGAGTACTAATGCTTGCAATTATGTCGAAGTTGACCCAGAAAAGCGACCAAATTTTGTATCTACTTTTCCCTTTTGCTCTTTTCCTCTGGGGAATGGGTAAAGAATAAACTTTTAACCCCATCCACGCTATCTCCGCAGGGATATATCTAAAATGGTGTGATGCTTGTAATAGTTTTTGTATAGTAGTTCTTTTGAAACAGGCCATTCCACAACCAATATCTTTTAACTCTACGCGGGTTATTCTGGAGATAGTCCAGTTAATTAAATAAGAAAATATACGCCGAAAATAAGTCTCTTGTCTTTTCTGTCGCCATCCCTGAACGAAGTCGTAATTGCCCTCTTCAAGTGTTTGAATTAATTTTGGAATTTCAGATGGTGGATTCTGTCCGTCTGCATCTATAGTAACGACAATGTCACCTCGAGAATAATTGAAGCCAGCGTATAGTGCGGGGTGTTGACCAAAATTTCTCGTGAGTCTTATTATTTTAAGATTAGAGAATACCGAGGTTTTTTCTTTCAAAACTTCAAATGTTCCATCTGTACTTCCGTCGTCAACTACAATTATTTCATATTC
>CAZZMK010000030.1:0-3000 GCA_964655185.1 uncultured Nitrospirales bacterium
CGGTATTTTTAAAATCAACTTTTCTACCCGTTCCATCAGTCATTTGTCCTTCTTCGAGAATTTGAAGTAGCCCATTAAAAATTTCTGGGTGAGCCTTTTCAATCTCGTCAAACAAAACTACAGAATATGGTCTCCGTCTTACCTGCTCTGTAAGTTGTCCTCCTTCATCATAGCCAACATATCCAGGAGGTGCCCCAACCAATCTTGAGAAACTAAATTTCTCCATGTATTCAGACATATCAAGGGTAATCAAAGCCCTCTCATCTCCAAACAAAAATTCCGCAAGTTTTTTAGCAAGGAGTGTTTTCCCGACACCAGTTGGACCTAGAAATAAGAATGAACCTATAGGCCTCTTAGAATGGCGTAGTCCTGCTCTCGACCTTTGTATTGCTCTCGTTACAGCATCAATTGCTTCATCCTGACCTACAATGTGCTTATGGAGTTCCTCTCTCATTCTCAAAAGTCTTTCAGATTCAGACTCACCAATTTTAGTTAGTGGGACTCCAGTCCATTTAGAAACCACCTGAGCAATATCTTCCTCAGTTACAATAGCATCGGCTGAGTCTCGCTTTGTCTCCCATTCTTTTTTCTTCTCATTATATAATGCTTGCAATTTTTTTTCTTGGTCTCTAAGTTTAGCGGCTTTTTCAAATTCTTGATGCTTTATTGCTATTTCTTTCTCTTTAGAAATTCTTTCAATCTCACTCTCGAGTTCTTTCAATTCCTTTGGTCTGGTAGTAATTTTTAGTCTAACTCTACTGCCTGCTTCATCAAGAACATCTATAGCCTTATCAGGAAGATATCTATCGGTTATATATAAATCTGACAATCTAACTGCTGCAATAATGGCTTCTTCTGTGTATCTGACTTTATGGTGAGCCTCATATTTATCCCTAAGCCCCTTCAATATGGAAATAGTCTGTTCGGGTGTAGGCGCTTCAACAAATATAGTTTGGAACCTTCTTGCGAGTGCTGCATCTTTTTCTACATATTTCCTGTACTCATCGGCAGTAGTAGCACCAATGCATTGCAATTCACCTCTTGCGAGAGCAGGTTTTAGCATATTCGCTGCATCAACAGCCCCTTCAGCCGCGCCGGCACCAACAATAGTATGTATTTCATCTATGAAAAGTATTATGTTATCTTCTTTTTGAATCTCCTTCATTACTGCTTTAAGTCGTTCTTCGAACTGCCCTCGATATTTAGTGCCAGCAATTACTGAGCCTAAATCTAAAGTTACAACTCTTTTATTCAGAAGGAGGTCAGGCACATTTCCGCTTACAATAGCCTGAGCAAGCCCTTCAACAATTGCAGTCTTCCCCACCCCTGCTTCTCCAATTAAAACAGGGTTGTTCTTTGTCCTTCTACTTAAAATCTGGATTACCCGTTCTATCTCATTCTCTCTACCTATAACAGGGTCTAATTTGCCTTCCCTTGCTAACTGAGTCAAATCCCTTCCGAATGTATCAAGTGCAGGAGTATTAGACTTTCTCCTTTCGTGAATTTCTCTTCCTCCTTTTCCTTGCTCACCCAAAAGTCTCATTATCTCCATTTGAGCACGATGAAAATCTACATCGAAATCTCTCAGTAATTTTGCAGCAATTCCTTCTCCCTCTTTTATAAGACCTAATAGAATATGCTCGGTGCCAACATAAGAATGGTTAAATCTATGTGCTTCTTCTACTGCAAGTTCTAACACCTTCTTCGAGCGAGGGGTAAAAGGAATTTCGTCTACACTGAGTTGGGCAGGACCACTACCACATTTTCTCTCTAATTCCTGTATCAATAATTCTACATCCACACCCAAGTTTTCCAAAGCCTTATATGCTATACCTTCGCGCTCTTTGCAAAGAGCAATTAAAAGGTGCTCCGTACGAACATATTCGTGTCCCCGATTAACAGCTTCTTCCTTGGCATTACGAATTACACTTTTTGCTCGGTCGGTAAATCTTTCCCACATTTTTGAATACCTCATCTAAGGTTAATATTGTAAAAGCATTAATTTTCAAATATACTCTTAAACTTATTGGCTCGGTGCAAACTAACCTTAATAGTATTAGTACCATTGAATGTTGAGGCAAGTTCAGAGATAATATGCCCGCCTTGAATCTCAAAAAATAATTCCCACAGAGAACTCTTAATTGGTGTAGATAATAAATTATGGTTATTCCCAATTTGAAGTGCAGACCAAAGTTCAACCCCTTCACCAAACTCTATGAAACGCGCACCCTTTGCTACTCCCTCTGCCCTACCTACCATATCCTCGAGGGTAATCCTACTCGAATTTATCAATCTTTCCCGAGCCTCATTCTCAGCCTTTACTATTTCTCCCAAAATATGTGCTAGGGAGAACACTATCTCTGGCTCGGAAACCCCTAAGGTATAAGAATTGCCCACTACAAATAAACTACCTGCGGTTTCAATTACTCCTGTAGTTACAGGCTCACCTATAGAGGAATGAAAACCTTGATCAATTATATGTTTGGAAATAGAAATAGCCCTACTTGGTGGTGCGCCTGCCTTTATACCCTTCAAGTAGAACCCATGCAGTTTCATCTTCTCTTCCCAAAGGGGTAAATTTCCTATCCGAGCCAACCCTGGAAGATGTAATACAGCAAAAATTTTCAATCCAGTTCCAACTAATGAAAGGTCTGATGTTAAGTATCCCAAACGAGAATCCGTCATATAATCAAGATTTTTACATAAACAATCATCCATCCAGTTTAATGTATCCCAAACTTTTTCTACTTGGAGTCCTCCATAGATAGACCTCATCACTAAATGTTCACTAGCATTTAATACAATGGAGTATCTCTGGTTAGTGCTTACATACACGCCTCTATGACCTATCCCTGCTAATAAATCATATGGTATTAAAAATCTTTCAGAGAGAAACAATGTATCCTTAGGTGATGAGCCGGAAAACTCGATATAGTCTTCCAGTGAAAACTCAGAGATTTGTTCTACTGCGTCTCTTATAATCTTTTGAAGAGTAGCCTT
>CAZZMK010000031.1:0-8103 GCA_964655185.1 uncultured Nitrospirales bacterium
TATAAATCTCCCCTGGGGTCTGTTCTTTAGCAGGTAGAATTGCTTCTGCCTTACCGAGAGTAACTATAATTTCGTTTTTAGTAACTTTCTTTACTGTACCTGTTACTAAATCTCCTTCTCTTTGTTTGAACTCATTGTAAATCTGCTCTCTTTCTGCTTCTTTAATTTTCTGTAAAATAACTTGTCTTGCTGTCTGGGCGGCGATTCTTCCAAAATCTTTTGGTTGTGTAGGAACCTTTAACTTATCGCCTACCACAACATCTGGATTTAATTTGAGCGCTTCTTCGAGAGAAATCTGAGAGGCAGTATCGGTAACATTTTCTACCACCTCTCTTATTTCGTAGACCTTAAATTGGTAACTTTGAGGGTCTATCTCAACGGTAACCTTTGCCTTTGGATTCATACTCTTTCTCGCAGCGATTTCAATGGCGCTTCTTATCGCTTCGAGAAGAGTCTCTCGGTCAATATTTTTTTCTAACTCAAGTTGCTCAATTATTATTTTTAGGTCCTCGTTCAAAACAGTGCTCCTTATTTTACTTTTTACCTAACTAAGTTTGCCCGTTTAAGGTTTTCAAGATGAACTCGTACTAAATTTCCATCTACATCTATAATTACCATACCTTCTTCTATTCCCTGTAAAATCCCTTTGTAAACCTTTCTACCATCTATGGGCATTTCAGTTTGAACTTTTACACATTCTCCCTTATATTTAATAAAATCTTTTTCTCGTCTAAGTGGTCTATCAAAACCTGGCGAGGAAACCTCAAGTATATATGTTTCTTCCTCCATATCTACAGTATCTAAGACATTACTCAAAACCTGGGATACCGAAGCACAATCATCTAATGTAACTTTTCTATTTGTCCCTTCTAATCCATCAATGTATATCCTAAGAACAGGGGTTTTCCCATAGGATGAAAACTCTAATTCAATAATCTCGAACCCCTGGTCATTTACATAGGGTTCCAACGTCGTCCACAATTTTTTTATTCTATCCCTATTGGACATAGGTTTTTCCATAACATTAGGTCTATAATAATAAAGAGTGGGTTTTTCACCCACTCTACCCTATAAGTAATTAAAAGATAGTTTATCACATTTATCTGAGATTTTTCAATAACAGACAAAAAAATATTAATTCTTTTAAATGTTGAGAAATTGGGGACTTAAGTTAATAATCAGCACTCAATAACATATTATTTAGTGCTTAAATCATACCAACCGCATAATTTCGAGCAATTTTATCGCCTCCCCGATAGGAGTAGTATGAATTAGAACAACAGGTACATTCCGACGTCAAAAAGATATTATGGTGAGGGATTCCCTGTTTCTTTATTTGGGTTAAATTAGAGAACCAAAGGTCTACTTTATTTCCCTGGGAAATATATAAGCCATCAATTAGACATTGAATAGCGATTTCGTCTGATACTTGATAGCAACAAGGACCAATAGAAGGACCAATCAAAGCGAATATATCGTCCGGAGACGAATTAAATCTTGTAAAAAACTCTTTTAGAGCATTCACAACTACTTTCTTACGGGTACCTTCTCTACCAGCGTGAATTAAACCTAAGACTTTCTTTCTTGAATCGAACAAAAATATAGGTACACAATCCGCTACGCTAATTACCAAAACAATTCCTGGCAAATTAGTAATGATGCCGTCTGCTACGGTATGGGAAAGAACCTCTTTGTCAAATTCCAGCGAGGAATCCAACACTACTACGATGTCTGTATGCTCTTGCTTAACTCTGCATACAGAAGTATATTTTATACCTATCTCACATAGTTTGTGCTCAATAATATTATCTACACTGAAAAGAGTTTTTTCACTTTCAAATATTGAAAGGTCTTCTTTGCAAAGAATCCCTGCAAGTGATAAGCCCACATTTTCTAAATAAGAAAATCTTTTCAATTTACTACAAAATTAGTTAGAGTTATAAGATGAACCTGCTTAAATCTCTACTTTCTATTACTTTTTTCAGTTTTTCTTCTACTACTTCCTTTGTTACCGTAACCTTTGTATTATGGTAAGTTTCTACATCAAATAAATAATCTTCGAGCACAATCTCTAAAATTGTATGAAGTCTTCTGGCTCCTATATCTTCCATTTCCTGATTTATTCTTTCGCAGTATTCTGCCATCGAGTCTATTGCTTCATCGTTAAACTCTAATTGGATTCCTTCAGTAGCGAGTAATTCACTATACTGTCTTATTAATGAATTTTTAGGCTCAGTCAATATCTTCTTGAAATCGTCCTTAGTAAGGCTTTTCAATTCAACCCTGATAGGGAATCTACCTTGCAGTTCGGGTATTAAATCAGATACTTTGGTCATATGAAAAGCCCCAGCGGCTATGAACAATATGTGGTCAGTTCTTACTGGGCCGTATTTGGTAAGCACAGTGCTACCTTCAACTATTGGTAATATATCTCTCTGTACTCCTTCCCTCGAAACGTCAGGTCCATGGGTAGGTGCACCTCTTGAAGCAATTTTATCAATTTCGTCAAGGAATATTATGCCGGAATTTTGAACCCTATCGAGAGCCTCTTGGGTAACCTGTTCGAAATCTATAACCTCTTGGAAGGCTACATTCTCTAAAATTTTCCTCGCTTCACTTACCCTAACCTTCTTCCTTTTTGGGGACTGGGGCATTATTTTGCCAAGCATTTCCTGGAGAGAAATTTCAATTTCCTCAAAACTTCCTCCTGAAAATACTTGGAATAAAGGAAGTCCTTTAGCATCTTTTATTTCAATTTCCACTTCTTTATCTTCGAGTTCGCCTTTTCTAAGTTTCTCTCTCAATATTTCCCTTGCCTTTTGAAACACATCTTCATCTGATTGAGGTAAAACAGGTTTTTCGTCGCCTTGAGTTATATCAAAAGGATTATATTTAGATGAAGATGTTCGAGATTTTTTAGGCAAGAGCAAGTCCAAAAGTTTTTCTTCTACAATTTTTTGTACTTCCTCTCTCTTTTTTTCCTTCATTTCTTCTCTAACCATATTAACAGCAACATCCACAAGTTCTCTTACCATAGATTCACAATCTCTACCTACATAGCCCACTTCAGTAAACTTAGAAGCCTCAACCTTTATGAATGGGGCATTAACCAGTTTAGCGAGTCGCCTTGCTATCTCAGTTTTACCCACTCCTGTAGGTCCTATCATTATGATGTTTTTGGGGATAATATCATCTTTTAGGTCAGATGTAATCTTTTGTCTTCTCCACCTATTCCGCAAAGCGATGGCAACCTTTTTCTTGGCTTCTTCTTGACCCACAATATATTTATCTAATTCCTCTACAATCTTTTTGGGAAGTAACCCACTTTCATTCAACATATTTCATTTCTCCACAATTTTGTAACTTTTTCTATTCTTCTGCAATGTCTCTCCTCTCCCGAGAACGGCGTATCTAACCAGATATCTATAATTTTTATGCATTCCTCAAGAGAGAGAATTCTTCGCCCTAAGCAAAGCACATTAGAGTCATTATGGGTGCGTGATAAAGTAGCCATAAGTGGGGTAGTGCAAACTGCTGCTCTAATCCAAGGAAATTTATTAGCACTTATCGACATACCTATTCCTGTTCCGCAAATTAGAATGCCTTTCTCAATTTCCCCTTTACGAATTCCTTCACATAAGTTCTTTGCAAAATCGGGATAATCGACAGAGTCCGGACCAAATGTGCCATAGTCCATTATTTCAAAGCCTCTTTTCTCAAGATATTCTTTGATAGATGGCTTATACAAAGGTGGTGGTCCTTCATAACCTGCATGGTCACAACCTAATCCGATTTTCAATTTAGCAACTCCTTCTAATCAGAAATTACTTTTAGTATTTCTTCTTTTTTTATACAGCCCTCTCTTATTATTTTGCAAGTATCAGGGTCAAATATAGTAGAAACCTGTGTAGATTGTAGAATTCCGCCATCAATTGCTATAGAAACTCCTTCTAATTTAGTTAGTTCAGATACTGACTTAGCGGGAGGCTCTCCCGACCTATTAGCAGAGGTAGATGTTATGGCATTCCCAAACATCAATGACAATTTCTGAGATACAGGATGTGATGACCACCTAATACAAACTTTACCTGTTGTCCCACAGAGTTTAGGTGAAAGATTAACAGATGGGTTAAATAAAAGAGATAAAGGTCCTGGCCAAAATTTTTCAATACATTTCCAAGCAATTTGAGATACAGAGGCTACAAGGTTATCAAGCATCTCCAATTTTCCTATTACCAAGAGAACAGGTTTATCCTCTTCCCTACCCTTAACTTTAAATAAATTATCAATCGCTTTTTCTGAGAACGGGTTTACTGCTAAGCCATATACGGTTTCAGTAGGATATGCTACGACTTCGTCTCTTTTTAATGCATCTACTGCATTTAATATATCTTTTTCTTCGCACGATAAAATAAGCATTATACTGACCTCAAAAACTCTGCCATCTTTCTAAACGCTATACCACGATGACTAATTTTATCTTTTTCTTCTGGGTCGAGTTCAGCAAATGTTTTATTATAACCATCAGGAATAAAAATGGGGTCGTAGCCAAAGCCTCTGTCGCCAACAGGAGCAAAAGTTATATAACCGTTAACTATCCCCCACTCTAAATGTATGCGTCCCTCAGGACAATATAAAAGAGCACAGCAGACAAACCGAGCCCTTCGCAAGTGCCACGGAACGCCTTCAAGTTCACGCAAAAGTTTTTCTATATTTCTGGCAGAGTCCCCCTCAACACCCCCGTACCGAGAGGAAATTACACCTGGAGCACCATTTAATATCTCTACCTCCAATCCAGAATCATCCGCAAGTGATATCAACCCTAACTTCTCTGCACAGGCCTTTGCTTTTATCAATGCATTATCTTCATAAGTGTCTCCAATTTCTTCAGGTAGTTTTATAACACCCAAATCGGATGTCCCCTTAATTTCCCATTCTGGGAGGTTCATTATCCTGCGGATTTCTTCAACCTTGTGCCTATTCCCTGAAGCAATTACTAATACTTTTTTATCCATCCCATCCTATTGCTTTCTTTTGGATTTCAATTATTTTCTTAATCCCCTGTTCCGCAAGGTCAAGCAGTTCATTCATTTGTTGTCGGGTAAAAACGCCGTGCTCTCCACACCCCTGAATTTCTATAAGTTCCCCTTTAGAATTCATTACTACATTCATATCCACAACTGCTTGAGAATCTTCATTATAATCAAGGTCTAAAAGATATTCTCCGTTTACTATTCCAACGCTCACAGCTGCACAAATATCTATTATTGGGATTTGTTTAAGATAACCCTGGTCTACTGACCATTTAAGTGCATCGTAAAGTGCTACAAAACTACCAGTAATAGATGCGGTTCTGGTGCCTCCATCTGCTTGTATTACATCACAATCTACAGTAACTTGGCATTCACCAATGGCATTTAAATCCACGACTGCTCTCAAACATCTCCCTATAAGTCGGCTGATTTCTTGAGAGCGTCCTTTTTTTATAGATTCTCTATCTCCTCTTTGAGGTGTTGCACTTGGTAGCATACCATACTCGGCAGTAACCCAGCCTTGCCCCGAATCTTTAAGCCACGGCGGGATTTTATTCTCTACAAAGGCTGTACAAATCACTTTTGTATCTCCAAATGCAACAAGAACAGAGCCGTGGGCGAACTTTGTAAATTGCCTTTCGATGTTAATGGGTCTAAGTTCATTATTCGCTCTATTATAAGACCTCTGCATACCTATAGCCTTCTTTAAGGTTTGTATATCAAAAGGGTGATATACAAATTTATCCATAATTTATATTCCTATCATTCCCGACTACGGCGCAGAAGGTATTGGGAGGGTATTATTTTGGAGTTCTATTTCAAGTAGTCTTCTTTTGACTGCCATATCTTCTTTCTCATCTTCGACTTTTGCTTCTTGCTGAGTTTCTCTTACATCTTTATGATACTTTTTCAGTAAATTATCCCAAACGGGGTCTTCCTGTAGAATTTCCACTGCTCTCTTGAGTTGTTTATCTTCTATTGTCTCCTCTGCTAAATTTTTCCTCCTGAAAAATTCTTTCATTAACTTAACTCCATCTTCCCCAGCAATCTTTCCTAATTCGTGAAGTAATTCTTCTTGTTGACGAATCTTATCCTCTGGAACTTTTACAATTTCATTCCCCGTAACTGTGCCGTGATTTTGTTCATTAATCTTGGAGGGGTCTTTTTCATAGGACTTATACATTTGCAATGCTAATAATCTCTCTTCCTCGTCGGTCATATCTACCTCTACATCGGGCAAAATGCCTTGATGGTCTATAGTAACGCCTGCGGGAGTATAATAGAGGGCTGTAGTAAGTCTTAAAGCGGTGTCATTTTTCGGAGGAAGTGGAATAATAGTTTGGACACTTCCCTTTCCAAATGTTTTTTCGCCTACTACAATTGCCCTTTGATGATACTGAAGGGCACCTGTAACAATCTCAGAAGAACTCGCAGTTTGATTATTCACAAGAAGTATAAGCGGCATATTTAGGGGAATTATCGGTTTTCTCCTCGTATAAAGTTCTAAATCTTTACCATCATTTCGAGTTAGTTCACCTCTGCTCTTTGTATAAGTCACTAAAGAACCTTTAGGCAAGAATAATTCACATACTTGTACTGAAGCGGTAAGTAAGCCACCAGGGTTCCATCGCAAATCAAGAATTAATCCCTTCATCCCCTTATCGAGCATTTCCTTAACTGCGTTTTCTATCTCTCTGGACGTAGTATCTTTGAAATCAGATATTCTGATATAACCATATCCTGAGGGGAGAATCCGTTTTTCTTTTATACTCTCAAGAGGTACTTTTGCCCTTTCTACGACGACATCAAATGTTTCTGCCTCTCTATCAGGGTGGGGTCTTTCTATTGTGAGTTTGACTTTTGTTCCAACAGGTCCGCGTATCTTATCCGCTGCAGCGCTCAATTTTTCTTGCTCACTCATTCCTGGTTTCCATAGTTCCTCAACGGGAACATCATCAATCTTTCGAATTATGTCAAATGGCTTTAGTCCAGCCTTAGCAGCAGGTGAGTTTACAATAGGCATAAACACAATTACATTTTGATTTTCATCCATTTTAATAGAAACACCTATTCCTTCGAACTCACCTTGAGTATCGTCCTTCAAAGCCTTCAAATCTGATGCAGAGATATACGAACTATGCCTATCCAAACTACTCATCATACCTATCAAAGCACCTTCTACTAACTTATTAATATCTACTTCTTTTACATATTCATCTAAAATAATCTGCAAGGTGTGCCCAATAGGTTCTATAGATTGATATATATCTGTCTTTTCAGACTGCGCTGAGATTTTCGAAAAGAAGCCATTGGTAAGCAAAAGAAATAAAGCAATTAGAAAAATTGAAAGTGAGAGAAACTCGTGTTTCGAATTCCTATTTCGCATACTCACATCCCTAACTTATTAGTTTTGTATAGGTAGATAGTGTATCAAATTTCATTTATAAACTTCGAATGATACGCACATTCAACAGAACAATAACTAAGTTTGATATAATTTCATCAATCATAGTTCATTCCTTAGGAGAAGTTTATGGAAGACAAAAATAAAGTTGAGATAAATAAGTTTGATTCACTTCCCGCTCCTACGGCGTTCCATATACCAGATACTTTGCCTCTCCTAACACTTCAAGATGTAGTTCCATTTCCATCTGCGATGTTGCCTCTACATGTGACGAGTTCTTCTGAAAAAATGTTGATAGAAGATACATCTAAATCCCACAGATTAGTAGCATTACTTACAGAAAAACCGATAGACGCCAAAGGAGAGAAAAAAGAAGAAACTAAAAAAGAATTATATTCAATAGGATGTATCGGGCGAATTCTTCAAGTACACCCTACACCAGACGGGGGACTAAATGTTTTCATACAGGCTATAAAAAGATTTTTCTCGGGGGGAATAATGCGAGAGTCACCATACCCTGTTGTTAAAGTTTTATTGTTAGAAGAACCTCAATATGACCCACGAGAAATAGAACCTATATTACTTGCTCTGAAAAATCAGACCGACGAAATTTTGAAAAACACTCCTAATGTTCCTGAAGAAGCAAGGTTATTCATTCAAAATATC
>CAZZMK010000032.1:0-2594 GCA_964655185.1 uncultured Nitrospirales bacterium
GAATGATATGAGAATGGTTCTTTGCGGAGTAAATCCCTTCGAGATTAAGTATTCTACCGATTCCATTATCGCCATCACATTACATTTTACATCGAGGGTTCCTCTCCCCCAGATATATCCTTCTGCAATAGTTCCTGAAAAAGGTGGGTATTTCCATAAGTGTTCCGTAGATTGTTCTGCTGGCACAACATCATAGTGTGCTATAAGTAACACAGGGGGAAGTGAAGGTTGTTTACCCTCCCAAGTAAATAATGGGGTATAACCATTGATTAGTTCTCTTTTTAGCGTAGAATGAGTCTTAGGAAATGTTTCCTCTAAAAATTTTATGAATTTACTGAATTCTTCCCAATCGGTGTTTTCTCTTTCTTGGTGTGAGATGGTTTTAAATTGAATTGCTTTTGATAGGTTTTGTGATACTGATTGTTCTTCTAATGGAAATTCTTTGGGTACAGTAGAAAGAAAGTTCCCGCTTTCTTTCTGAGTAAATCCGGCATTGAGCAGGGCTACTAAAACGAGGAGGGTAAATATTAATGTAGCAGAGACAACTGAATAAATTAGGAATTTCTTCATAAAAATACTCCTTTTAAGGTTGGAATAATTATATATGAGTAAAGAGTGTTTATGCCCAGCCGAAACTTTGTGCCAACCTTTTCATAAATCCTGTTTTTTTCTGCTCCTTTTCTGAAGGTGCTTCATAGTACAGACGCCGGGCTAAGGTTTCAATACATTTGGTGGCTGGTGCGTTTGGGAAGGTGATGAATAATGGTTGGCTTTGCATAACAGATTGGTTCACATGTGTGTCTCTCTGTATGTGTCCTAAATATACAATGTTTTTGTTGAGGTATTGTCTTGCAACATTTAAGAGTTTATTTGCTACTGCTTGAGCCTGAGCAGAGTTTATAGCCATATTGACAATAAGTTTTATAGTGGCGTCCTCGCGTTGTAGATAAATTGTTTTGATTGTGGCGTAAGCATCTACTATTGCGGATGGTTCTGGTGTAGTTACTATGATTACTTCATCGGCGGATGTGCAAAAGCCTATTGTATTTTTACCTATTCCTGCCATTGTATCTAAGATTAAGAATTCACTTTTTTCGGATAAGGTGAATAGAGCGTCTAATAGTTTTTCTCTTTCTTTGTCAATAAGGTCTGCTATGCGGGATAGGCCGGAAGAGCCAGGGACTACTTCCAGTCCTAATGGCGCCTTGAGAATAATATCGTCTAATTTTTTGCTTCCTTCAATTACATGGGCAAGATTATAGAAGGAGTGTAATCCCATTAAAACTTCTACATTGCCCAGTCCAAGGTCAGCATCTACTAAAACAACTTTTGCCCCTCTTGCAGATAGAGCAAGGGATAGGTTTACGCTTACGCTTGTTTTTCCTACCCCACCTTTACCGCTTGTAATTGCAATTACTCTACACTGTTTTTTCGTTTGTTTAACTAACTCTCTCAGTTTTTCTGCTTGGTCAGCCACGGTACGGTTTTCCTTCTAATAATAGTTGGACAATTCCTGCGGATGTTGCGACAGAGAAATCGTCAGGAACATTTTGACCATAAGTTATATAACTTACAGGTAAGCCTAACTCCAATATTAGGCTTACCATTGCCCCATACCTTCGTGTCTCGTCTAATTTGCTAAAGCAAAGTGCGGTAGGATTGAGAGATGAGAAACCTGCTACGGCGTATCTTAAGTCTTCTAATGGGGTGTGAGCACTGAGTACGAGAATGGTTTCATAGGGTTTTATCACACTCAGGATTTCTTTAAGTTCTCTGATTTGGTTTGTATTGAATGGGCTATTGCCGGCTGTGTCCATAAAGACGATATCATAACCCGAAAGTTCATTTAGAGCAGTCCACGCGGATTTTTTATCCTCGATTATCTTAAGGGGCAAGCCTATAATTTGAGAGTAGATTTTTAATTGTTCTGTTGCAGCAATGCGGTAAGTATCCGTAGATGCGAGGGCTACTTTTACCTTTTCATGTATAGCATAGTAGGCAGAAATTTTTGCAAGGGTCGTTGTTTTTCCTACGCCTGTTGGTCCGCAGAATACAACCCATCGAGTTGTACCACTTAGGATAGATATTCCCCCTGTTGTAGTAATTCTTTTTCTAAGTTCAAGAATAAGTCGTTCTTTGAAGATTCTTGGCTCTTTTAGCAGAGTGGGTTCAATAGTCTGCATTACTATATGAATTAGTTCCGCAGTAAGTCTTTTTGACATCCCAAGGTTAACGAGTTCTCTGTATATAGGTGCAATTTCTTGAGGAATGCTTCCGGGCACAGACTCCATTGACATTAATTGAAGTAGTTCCTTAATCTCGCGAAGTGTGCGAGTTAGTTCTTCTTTAGATGTAGTAATTTCTGGTTTTTTCCCTGTTGGAAATGGCACTATTGGGGAGGCATCATCCGTACCCCCAACTATTTTTCTTGCCTGGGTTTTTTCATTTTCCTCTGTGAGATTTGAGGGCGATTTCAGTCGTTCTTGTGCTTCTCTTATTATTTTTTCGTATTCTTGAACCTTTTTCTCGTTAGTTTGGGATTCAGAACTGGTAGATGCTTGGGCAAGATATTTTTTCTCAGGCAGGGATTTTTT
>CAZZMK010000033.1:0-2923 GCA_964655185.1 uncultured Nitrospirales bacterium
AAAAGGAATAATTCTTTTAATTATTACTTTACTTTTTTGTTATTGCTATTTTGCCTTTAATTTTGCCTTTGCAGAAACCCAGATTAATACCTTTCCGATAGAGTCTAAATCATCTATACAAATTCCCGATTTTATTGTTGACCTATGTAATGATAATAATTTGGAAAGATTGAACTCTGTGGAAACTTTTTTCAAAGATATAAAAAAACTTGAGAGTTTTTCAAACTTCCTTATCGAAAAAAAAGCAAAAGAACCTTTGGTAATGATATTGGATTGTATCGATGAAAAATATAGGTTGGCGTTGAAATCTTTTCCTAATAATATAGAAGTCTACGATGAGTATGGTGCTTTTCTTTATGACTATAAAAAGGACTATAGCAATGCAGTTGAGGTTTGGGAACGCGGTTATTCTCTATTCCCAGAGCACCCAAGTATAAATAATAATCTTGCTATGCATTACTTTCATTTTGGAGATTATGAAAAAGGTTGGTATCACCTCCAGAAAGCGTTAGAAAAGGGCAAAGATGACCCAAATATTTTATATAATTCCGCACAAGTATATTTTCTATATAGAAATCAAATACAAGCATTTACGGGGTGGTCTTACGAAAAAATTTATAAGGATGGTATGAATTTCTCGAAGCGTGCATCAGAACTTGCGCCTGATGATTTTGAAATTGTGAAAGATTACGCTCTAAATTTCTTTGTTGCATTTCAGTTTAATTTACCGTTTGAAGGAAAATCTTGTGTCTCAGCCTGGCAAAAGGCGAGGAAAGTTGCTAAAACGGATGATGAGGTTTTCTATACTTGGGTGAATGAAGCACGGGCTTGGCTTGCTATGCAAAAAACTAAAGAAGCAAAGAAGTGTTTGCTCGAAGCCCAAAAGATAAGACAAGATAGTGAGATTGTGAAGAATATGATAGAAAAAATTGATTCGGGTGAAATTGAGAGAGAAATTAAATCCAATAAATCTAACAAGAAGAACTTTAGCAATTCGGAAAGCAATAAGAATTTTTATTCTTGGATATCCCCAAGAAAAAATTTCAATGGTAGGAATATTAAAAAAAATCCCCTTTATCAAACTCCTAAACTTTATAATATAGGTAAGTAAATAATGGGATATTATCGCGCTCAGTTTTATTATAGTGAATCGAGTTTATTTAACTTTTCTGTAACTCGAGGAGTTAGGTTTCTTATACTCTTAAACTTCGCCATTTTTATAGTTCAATTATTACTCGGATTGTCAATTTCAATTCTGATAAGTACTTCTATAAATTTACTGCCCACTTTGTTTTCTAAACTACCTGTTCTATCTTCTAATTCATTAATTGCTTTATATTTTGGGTTTTACATACCTAATTTTTTAAGAGGGATGATATGGCAACCAATTACTTACCAATTTCTTCATATGACTTTAAGTCACTTGTTTTTCAATACATTATGGCTATTTGTTTTTGGTCCCGAAGTAGAACTTTATTTAGGTAGGAAAAAGTTTTATATATTTTATATTGTGAGTGGCTCATTAGCAGTGTTGGCTAATTTTGTTCCTTATGTATTGACTGGCAATCATAGTCCGGTAATAGGTGCGAGTGGAAGTGTAATGGCTGTCTTAATGGCATTTGCATACCTTGACCCCGAAAGAGAATTCTTTCTGTTCCCATTACCTATTCCTATTAATGCGAGAGGAATTGTGCTTTTAGTTATAGTATTGAATTTAGTATACGCCTTAGGTGAGTCTAATCAGTCTGTAATTACTCATCTTTTGGGATTGGCAGTAGGATATTTGTTTATATTGCTTGAATATAGAGGATATCTATATAAATTTTGGCGGATGTTAGGTATCCAAGGTTTTTAAGATGTTTCCAAGCCTTCAAGAATTTCTTATATTTGTTTTGATAATAGTAATATTGAACTTTACGGGTGTCCTCCCATTAGTGGTTCAAATATTAAAAGAATTGAGGGGAGATACTACTACCTTTACACACCAAGAGAATAAATCAACTTCTAGTGTCTTTGAAAGGAAACATTCTGACTTGGAATTGTGTTTTAAGTTATTAGGAGTTTCACCAGGTGCTTCCTGGGAAGAAATAGAAAGGGCATATCGGAATAAAGCCAAGATTCACCATCCTGATAAAGGTGGTGATGAAGATGCTATGAAAGCCCTGAACGACGCATACGAAATATTAAAAAAAGTTTACGGAATTAATAGTAAAAAAAGTAGGAGTTAATTATAATGAAATTGAGCAGGAGGAAATTTCTGTTTAGCACTTTATCTTTATACCCTATATATAAGAGTTTCTTTGTTTCGTCCGCAATTAATAAAAGTGGAAGAGTAATTATATTAGGCTTTGATGGGGTCGAATCTCGAATAATTAATAAGATGTTGGAAAGGGGAGAGTTGCCATCAGTAGCGAGACTTATTGGCAACGGAGGACAGTATTCTCTTACCACTACAATTCCACCCCAATCCCCAACAGCATGGTCAAGTTTTGCAACATCTAAAAATCCCGGGGGACATGGTATTTACGACTTTATTAAAAGAGACCCTGCAACTTATCTTCCAAGTGTTTCTTTAGGCATTGTTTATCCTCCTGAGTTTGATGATAATGGAAATCTTAAAAAACCACCATATTTTGAGAATTATCGAAAAGGTAGGAGTTTTTGGAGTATTGCGGATGAAGAAGGTGCAAAGTGTAAGGTTATAAATATGCCTTATTGCTTCCCACCTGATAATTTGAAAAATGGAGTAATGCTAAGTGGACTTGGAGTACCTGAGATTAGAGGTACTGAAAGTTTTTTCTATGCCTTTTCTGATAAGTTCACCGACGAAGAACTTAAGAAAGATGTCTCAGGTGGAACGAAAATCAGACTGATTTTTGAAGGAAACTTTGCAAACATTGAATTGCCAGTATTCAGAAACCCT
>CAZZMK010000034.1:0-24139 GCA_964655185.1 uncultured Nitrospirales bacterium
ATTCTGCTGTAAAAGAATTCGTTGAGGAACCCCATATAACGGGCATAGTTGTACCACCTAATCTTTGTCCCGGGCATTTCGATTTGAAACCAGGCGACATCGAGAAATTTTCAAATGCCACTTTAATCATCCTACATCAGTGGCAAAAAGATTTACCTTCAATAAAAAGTCTTCAAAAAGTAATTCCTCCTGCTTCTTCTGAAAAAAGATTTATCTGGATTCCTTTACAAGGTAGTTGGATGCTTCCTGAAAATTATATAAATGGTATGAAATTAGTCGGTGAAGCACTTGTAACAGTGAACCTAATTACAGAGGAATTTTATAAAAAAACTATCGAGAGAAGAGAAAAAGAAATTATAGAATACTCCAATATAGTAAAAAAGAAAATTGAGGAAATTAATCCACAAAATATCAATGTCATTTCCTCTAATTTTCAGACAGAATTCCTCAAATGGTTAGGCTTCAATGTAGTAGCAGAGTATCCCAGGGCGGAAGAAATCACAATTAAAATATGGGGAGAATTATTAAAGGTAGGAAAAGAAAAAAATGTAAAATTAGTTGTTGAGAATTTGCAAAGTGGAGAAATTCAAACAGTAAGGGCTCTTGCTAACGAGATAAATGCCAAATCTATTGTCTTATCTAATTTCCCTCTTACATATACGGAAGACAAACGATGGGAAGATAGCGTTCTACATAATGTGAACACTATAATAAAAGCACTTGAACACAATTAATCATATACCCATTTCAAAATAGTAACAACATTTAGTCCAAAAGTAATAAATTTTCTAATGAGTACTCCAATAATCGAAATAAAAGATTTATTCGTCGCATATAACAGTCACATCGCAATAAAAAATATTTCCCTTGATTTCCTCCCAAATCAGTTTACTGTCATATTGGGACCAAACGGTTCTGGAAAAACAACCTTATTAAAATCTATATTAGGACTTTGTAACATAGTCAATGGTGAAATTAGAGTTTTAGGAGAAAAAGTATCTCCTTGGAACTATAAAATAAGGAGAAAAATTGCTTATATATCACAAGTGGAAAACATTGACCCTCGTTCACCTATCACAGTCGAAGAAAGTGTGCTATTGGGAAGAGCAGGTATAAGAGGAATAGGCAGACCTTATACTAAAAAAGATAAAGAATTAGTTCATCAGATACTCGAAAGATTAGGAATAATGCACTTGAAAGATAAGCCTCTTGGGAGGGTATCTGGAGGCGAAAGGCAAAAAGCAAGTATTGCACGGGCACTTGTGCAAGAAGCCCCCATAATACTTATGGACGAACCCACTGCTTCCCTCGACCCCAATGCACAACTGGAAATCTTATCCCTCATAAAAAATTTGAGCGAATTTCGTAAAAGCACTACTATATTCGTAACACACGAATTAGCAGAACTACCAGAAAATTGCGACAGAGTAATAATGCTCAAAGATGGATGCATATGGCGGGACGGTGCACCTGACGAATTGCTCAAAGAGAAATATCTTTTAGAATTGTATGGAGGACATGATTTCTGTTGCAGAGATAAATTTAAGCACCACTAAAAGTTTTAAGAGATAGCCCAGTGACAGACTTCTTAGGAATACCAGAATATTTAATAAAGCCACTTACTGCGGGACTCTTAACAGGTATCTCCTGTAGTTTAGCAGGGGTATTTATAGTAACAACTCATCTTTCATTTTTAGGCATATGTATTGCCCATTCCGCATTCACCGGTGCACTAATCGGAATATGGCTAAATTTCAATCCTACAATAGGAGCCATTTTCTTCAGCCTGCTTGCTTCCGCCATAGTAGGTCCCCTTGCTGATAGAGGCGAACTAAGTCCCGACACTTCAACAGGTATTGTCTTTTCCACAATGTTGGGACTTGCATTTCTAATAATAGGTCTTATCCCTGGCTCAAAAGCATCTGCCATGAACTTATTCTGGGGAAGCATACTAACAGTCTCGTCAACCGACATCCTTCTTTTGGGATTAATTACTATTTTTCTTGTTGGGCTATTTACTTTATTGTATAAAGAAATTCATGCTGTCCTATGCCATAGAAGTGTAGCAATAGCAGTTGGTATACCTTCAGCCCTGATTTTTTACCTCCTACTTATAGCCACGGGTCTATCTATTGCAGTATCCCTACAAACTGTAGGAGGACTTTTAATATATAGTTTGCTCCTCAACCCTTCTGCCTCTGCTTATCAACTTACATACCACTTTAAGAAAATGATACTTCTTTCAATTTTGTTTGGAATAATCTCCTGCTGGGGTGGTATATGGATATCATATACCTTTGACCTACCTACAGGAGCCTGCATAATACTTGTATCTTCAGTCATATTCATCCTCTGTTCAATTTTCTCTCCCAAAAAAGATAAAAAACTTAAGGAGAAAAGATATGATTAATAGTGATTCAAATATCACCACAATTCATTCTCATCATAACCACTTAGAAATAATAGAATTTTTCGACAAAGTTGCCGACAATTGGGATAGTTATGTAACCCCCGAAACATTACTTAGAGCAGAAAAGTTGTTGGATAAAGTGCCTATCAATTCAGGGGATACCATAATAGATATTGGAAGTGGAACAGGAATTCTCGTGCCCTATCTAATGAATCGCTTGCAAAATAGAGGGATATTGATTGAATTAGACATATCGAGCAAAATGCTTCGCATAGGCATGGGAAAATATAGCAATGAACATTTATACTGGCTTACCGCAGATGGGCATTTTCTTCCTATCATTAACAATTCAGTAGATGTTGTTATCTGTTACGGCATCTTTCCACATTTTACAAACAAAGAAAAAGCAATAAAAGATATAGCAAGGGTGCTAAAGCAAAAAGGCTACATGGCAATTTGTCATTCTAAATCGAGTAAAGAAATTAATAACATACATAAAAATATAGGCGGAGTAGTAGAACATCATACCATTCCCGAGTTTTCGTTAGTAAAAGAATTATTTGATTCTTCTGGACTACATATTACTCACTTCCAAGACAGCGAAGAAGGCTATCTACTAATTGCTACGAAGCAATAACCATTCCCTAAACTCCAACTATCTGCGTTAAAATTTATGTATTGAATTAAAGATATTTGAACACTTCAACCAATACTAATCACAATTAGGTTTTTGGTATACTATAAGCGTCATAGTCTTACTTTTTCCATCATATTTCGTAAAGGGAAACTACTATGAATTCAAAAAATAGTCTTTTTGACCTTACAGGTAAAGTTGCAGTTGTAACTGGAGGGGCGGGTATATTAGGTTCTGCAATGGTAAAAGGTTTGGCTAACGCTGGTGCTTCTGTTGCAATTGCAGATGTTATGATAGACAGGGCAGAAGCATTAAAAACGGACGTCGAAAATAGTGGCGGAAAAGCAATAGCAGTATTTATGGATGTATTCAAGAAAGAGACTATTAAGGAATGCGCAGAGAAGATATTAGAAGAGTGGGGCAAAATTGACATTCTTGTTAATGGTGTAGGAGGAAACATGAAACAAGCCACTACTTCACCTGAATTAAGTTTCTTCGACATAAAATATGAAGACTTCCAAAAAGTAATTGATTTAAATCTATTAGGTGGAGCAATTATTCCCTCACAAGTCTTTGGGAAAATTATGGTCTCAAATCCAGAAGGTGGTTCAATAATTAATATTGCTTCAATGAATGCCATTAGACCCCTTACGCGAATACCTGGTTATAGTGCAGCAAAATCCGCTGTAGTAAACTTTACGCAATGGTTAGCTGTTCACTTTGCACAAGAATATAACCCAAAACTCAGAGTAAATGCTATAGCCCCTGGATTCTTCTTGACTGAGCAAAATAGGTATTTACTTATAGATGAAAAAACAGGAGAACTAACACCGCGCGGGAAAACAATTATTGCTCATACCCCTATGGGTAGATTTGGTGAACCAGATGAACTTGTGGGTACCTTGATATGGTTAGCAAGTGATGCCTCTAAATTTGTAACTGGAATCGTGGTTCCGGTTGATGGCGGTTTCTCCGCTTATTCAGGCGTGTAACTTTCTTTCACTGCAAACATATATATTACATATAACTGTAAAGGGAAAGGGTAGAGTATGAGCGATGGTATCCAAAAACTATTAGAACACAAACCAACTGCTTCTTTCTTAATTGCAATTGACTCAGATGGGTGCGCCTTCGACACTATGGAACTTAAACACAAAGAGTGCTTTATCCCCAATACGATAAAATACTGGGGACTCCAACCAATATCAAAATATGCCCGTGAATCCGCAGAGTTTGTGAATCTGTATTCAAAGTGGCGAGGTGCTAATAGGTTTCCTGCACTTGTGAAGACCTTCGATTTATTAATGGAATGGGATAAAGTCAAAAAAAGAAACTTCAAAGTTCCTGAGACTCCAAATCTTAGAAAATGGATAGAGACAGAAACGAAATTAGGCAATCCTACACTTGAAGCATATTGCAAAGAGCATCCCGACCATGAAGATATGCAAATTGCACTACAATGGAGCAAAGCGGTAAACAAAACAGTAGAAGATATAGTAAAGGGAGGTTTACCACCATTCCCTTATGTACGCGAATGCCTGGAAAAAGTTCAAGGAAGAGCAGATGTAATGGTATGCTCACAAACTCCAACTGAAGCACTAATCAGAGAGTGGGAAGAACAAGACCTTGCTAAATACACGTTCGCAATATGTGGACAGGAAATGGGCACTAAAGCAGAACACATAAAGTACGCATCCGAAAACAGATATGAGAAAAACAAAATCCTCATGATAGGCGATGCTTATGGTGACCTAAAGGCGGCAAAAGCAAATAATGCCCTTTTCTTTCCAATAAATCCAGGAAACGAGGATGAGTCATGGCAGAGGCTTTATGAAGAGGGTTTAGACAAATTCTTCAATGGAACTTACGCCGGCGAATACGAAGAATCCTTAATTAAAGAGTTTGAAAAATACCTTCCGGATACTCCTCCTTGGAAAAGATAAGCAGTAATCGCAAACTCTATGCTAATACTTGCAGATGAAAATATACCTTACGTTAAAGAAGCCTTCAGTGAATTCGGAGAAGTTAATACAATCTCCGGAAGAGAAATAACACCAGAGAAAGTTAAAGGCGTAGATATACTACTTGTCCGCTCGATTACCAAAGTTAACAAAGACTTGCTCGAAGGTAGCAAAGTTAGGTTTGTGGGGACTGCTACTATTGGTTTTGACCATATTGATGTAGACTACCTACATAAAAAAGGGATTGAATTCGCAAGCGCTCCAGGTTCCAACGCTAATAGTGTTGCGGAATATGTTGTTTCAGCCCTATTGTATCTCGAAAAGCACCATTCCTATATTCTCAGACATAGAAAAATAGGCATTCTTGGCGTAGGAAATGTCGGCTCGAGGGTACTAAAAAAAATCTCCGCATTAGGAATGATTCCAATCCTATATGACCCCCCTCTTGCGGAAAAAATCGACAAACCACTGTTTGACCCAATTGAGAAGATATATGATTGTGACATTATCACCTTGCACGTACCCCTTGAGAAAGCAGGGAAATACCCAACATATCACATGATAACCTCTGAATTTTTCAACAAGTTAAAAAGAGAAGTTGTGTTTATCAACACCTCTCGTGGAGCAGTTGCAGAAACTGAATCAATTATAAAAGCCATAAAGGACCATATAGTCAAATTTACTATTCTCGATGTTTGGGAAAATGAACCAAACATTAACCTTGAACTCTTAAAATTAGCCACTATTGCAACTCCACATATAGCAGGCTATTCCTTTGACGGAAAAGTAAATGGCACTTACCAACTATACTGTGCTTTATGCAAGTATTTAGGTAAAACACCTACGTGGGATTTCAAAGCATGCCTCCCACCACCCGAAGTCAAGTTAATAGAAGTAGACACAAAAGAGAAACACTGGTTACACAATGTAGTTCACAAAATCTACCCAATTCATCACGACGACCAGAGACTAAAAGAAATCATAAATAAGCCCGAAGGAGAAAGAGGAAAGTTTTTTGATTCCCTGCGAAAGAACTATCCAGTGAG
The DNA here is from genome assembly GCA_964655185.1 of uncultured Nitrospirales bacterium. Lineage (GTDB taxonomy): Bacteria > Hydrogenedentota > Hydrogenedentia > Hydrogenedentales > Hydrogenedentaceae > Hydrogenedens. Next base: position 6,052 of record CAZZMK010000034.1, read on the forward strand.
GCGGGAATTTCATAATACTTATGTTAAGTTATATACTGGTGAAGCAGATTTTGAGTCCAAAAATATATTGGAAAGTTTAGGATTCAATATAGAAAGAAACTAAAATGTTACTCAAATGCGAAGAAATATCATCTTTTTTAAGTCCTGAACGAATTTACAATTTCGTGCAGAAGGCAATTTCCGAGGTAGACTTAAAAGGCAAAAAGGTACTACTCATAATTCCTGACCATACCCGAAGTATGCCAATGCCTCTAATGTTCAGGGCTCTAACTGATACACTTTTGCCTATCTCCAAAAAAGTTGATTTCATCATCGCACTTGGTACACATCCACCAATGTCCGATTCTATGATAAATAAATTATTGGGAATTACAGAAGAGGAAAGAAAGACTAAATACTCTAATGTAAATATTTTTAATCACGCTTGGCAAGATAAAAATTCTCTGTATCCTTTGTGCACACTAACAGAAAATCAAATTTTCGAATTTTCAGAGGGCTTACTTCGTCAAGAAGTAGTAGTGCAAATCAACCGTAAAATATTTGAATACGACACCCTAATAATTATAGGTCCTGTTTTTCCTCACGAAGTAGTAGGGTTCAGTGGAGGAAACAAATACTTTTTCCCAGGTATATCGGGACCTGACTTCTTAAATTTGTTCCATTGGTTAGGAGCACTAATCACAAATATAAAGATAAACGGCGTTAAAGATACTCCGGTAAGAAGGCTTATAGACTACGCTGCCTCTCATATAAAAAAAGAGAAATGGTGCTTTGCACTAAATGTTGAGCACGACAAAACGAGAGCAATATATTTTGGCACACCCGAAGAAGCATGGGACTCCGCTGTTGAACTTGCAAAACAAACCCATATCATATATAAGCCACGCACATATCATTCTGTACTTGCGGAATCACCACTTATGTACGATGAGATTTGGACCGCAGGTAAGTGTATGTATAAACTTGAGCCAGTAGTTGCAGATGGCGGTGAACTCATTATTTATGGGCCACACATTAAGGAAATAAGTATTACTCACGGGCATCTAATAAGAAAAATAGGTTACCACGTCCGAGATTACTTCCTTGCGCAGATGGAGAAATTCAAGGATATACCCGGGGGCATCCTTGCACATTCTACTCATGTGAGAGGTATAGGCACATACATAAATGGGATAGAAAAACCAAGAATAAAAGTAACCCTTGCAACGAGTATCCCTAAGGAAATATGCGAACAAATTAATCTTGGCTACCGTGATCCTACTACAATAAATATAGACGATTGGAAGAATAAAGAGGATGAGGGAATTCTCTTTGTCCCACAAGCAGGGGAAATGTTATATAGATTAAAAGAATAAGATAAAATCATCACCGACAAAAGTATATAAGTTATAATAAGATACTACTCTACTAAAAAACCATAAGATAGGAGGTGCACAATGCCAAAGAATGTTATAGTAGCCCAATCAGGCGGACCAAGTCCCGTAATTAACAATTCTCTTAGAGGGGTAATAGAAACTTGTCAGATGTTTCCCGAAACATTCGGTACTATATACGCAGGTTGGCACGGGATTGAAGGTGTAATTAAAGAAGAATTACTCAATCTCTCCGCACAAGACAAAGAAGAAATCGAACTTCTAAGGCATACCCCTGCCGCAGGTTCAATTGGCACATGCAGATACAAACTTAAAAAAGACTTCACAGAAGATTATCAGAGAATTATTGATGTAATGAAAGCTCACAATATCGGCTACTTCTTCTACATCGGCGGTAACGATTCAATGGATACTGCCAACAAAGTAAGCAAACTGGCTATGGAACAAGGATTAGACTTGATAGCAGTAGGAATTCCTAAAACCATAGACAACGATGTAGGAGATTCCGAATTTAAATTAATTGACCATACTCCAGGTTATGGAAGTGTAGCAAGATACTGGATGTGTGTAGTTCAAAATGCTGAGGAAGAGAATAGAGGCTCTTCTCCCTCCGACCCTGTACTTGTCTTACAGGCTATGGGAAGAAAAATTGGATTTATACCTGCGGCTGCAAGACTTGCAGACCCAGAAAGACAGTTCCCACTTCAAATCTATATGGCTGAGTCAAAAATCTCCGCTGAGGAAATGTGTGACCTTATAAACGACCAACTAAAAAAAGATGGAAGATGTATAGTTGTGGTAAGTGAGGGATTCGATGTTGGCGAAATAGGAGAAATTAAAGATAGTTTTGGTCATACTCAATTCAGTTCTGCGAAACTTACCGCTGCCCAAAAAGTAGTCAATATGCTTAATGAGAAAGGACTACCCGTAAAAGGTTCAGCAAGAGGACAGGTAAGCGGAACAGACCAGCGTTCTTCTGCTATCTATGCATCCGTAGTAGACCTTGACGAAGCATATAAGGTAGCACAAAAAGCAGTACTCATCGCACTTGAAGATGAAAATGGCTGGATGGCAACTATCCTCAGGAACCCCGGACCAGTATATCATGTTTACTATGATAAAGTACCATTAGAAAAAGTAGCAAACTCCGAACGTACATTCCCACAAAATTGGATTGCCAAAAACAAAATAGATGTAACTGACGATTTCATTAAATACGCCATGCCATTAGTAGGCGAAGAATGGGCAAGTGTCCCTCTTGTAAACGGAAGGCAACGCTTTACAAGATTTAAACCCATATTTGCAGAGAAAAAACTCCCTGAATATATTCCACAGGGCTATAGAAAATAAAAACTAAACAATAAAAAGTTAATCAGAGGAGGTTCAGAGATGGAAAACTTAATGGACATTGGATTAATTGGACTTGCGGTAATGGGCGAAAATCTTGCTCTAAATATGGAGAGCAAAGGTTTTAGCGTGGCAGTTTACAACCGAACTGTATCAAAAGTAGACGCATTCATCGAAGGTAGAGCAAAGGGCAAGAATATTAAAGGCTGTCACTCTTTAGAGGAACTTGTAAAATCCTTAAAGAAACCACGCAAAATTATGTTAATGGTTAAAGCAGGCTCTCCAGTGGACGAATTCATTGAACTGTTAATCCCGCTATTAGAACCGGGCGACATAATTATAGACGGTGGCAATAGTAACTTCCAGGATACTATCAGAAGGACTAAGTACGTAGAAAGCAAAGGACTATTATACATCGGTACTGGTGTATCTGGTGGCGAAGAAGGCGCACTAACAGGACCGTCTATGATGCCCGGAGGTTCACCTCCTGCATGGCAACACGTAAAGGATATTTTCCAATCCATATGTGCAAAAACACCTGAAGGTGAACCCTGCTGTGATTGGATAGGCGAAAATGGTGCTGGCCACTTCGTAAAAATGGTACATAACGGCATTGAATACGGCGATATGCAAATGATTTGCGAAACCTACCATCTAATGAAGGTAGGATTAGGTATGACAAACGAAGAAATGCACAAAGTCTTTGCTGAGTGGTATGAAGGCGAATTAAATTCCTACTTAATTGAGATTACAAGAAACATCTTGGCATACAAAGACGAAGAAGGAAACTACGTTCTCGACTTAATTCTCGATACTGCAGGTCAGAAAGGTACTGGCAAATGGACTGTTATTACAGCATTAGATGAAGGGCAACCTCTCACTGCTATTGCAGAAGCGGTCTTTGCTCGGTGCCTCTCTGCACTAAAGGAAGAAAGAGTCAAAGCAAGCAAAGTTATACAGGGTAAAGTAAGCAAATTTACAGGGGATAAAAAACAATTTATCGATGATTTAAGGAAAGCACTTTACGCTTCAAAAATCGTAAGTTATGCTCAAGGATATCAATTAATGAGGTCAGCCGCAAAAACCTATAACTGGAATTTGAATTATGGCGGAATTGCATTAATCTGGCGGGGCGGTTGTATAATCCGTTCCGTATTTCTCGGCAAGATAAAAGAAGCATTTGATAGAAATCCAAATTTGGAAAACCTATTACTTGACCCATTCTTCGCAAGCGTGGTTAATGATTCCCAAGAAAGTTGGAGAAGAGTAGTAGCAACTGCCGTACAATTAGGTATTCCTGTTCCTGCTATGGCATCGGCACTCGCTTACTTTGATGGATACAGAAGTGAATGGTTACCTGCAAACCTACTCCAGGCTCAGAGAGATTACTTTGGGGCACATACCTACGAACGCATAGACAAGCCTCGTGGGCAATTCTTCCATACAAATTGGACAGGCAAAGGCGGAACCACTTCCGCTTCTACATACAACGTGTAGGTTATTACACCAATTCAAACCTTATGAGTACTTTACACCCCGTAATACAAACCCTAATAGCCACTATATTCACCTGGGGGATGACAATGGTAGGGGCTTTGCCTGCATTGTGGGCAAAGCCCATTCCCCAGAAATGGCTTGATGCTTCTCTGGGAATGGCTGCAGGAGTAATGATTGCTGCGTCCTTTTGGTCTTTATTAGAGCCATCTATAGAAATGAGCATCGAATTAGGGATACCTGGCTGGCTTCCACCGGTGATAGGTTTTCTTCTTGGTGGGTTTGTACTGTGGGGGTTGGACAAAACTCTACCCCACCTACATCAAGGCTTACCAATCGAAAATGCTGAAGGTTTACATACCTCCTGGAGAAGAACCACCCTGCTTGTGATGGCCATAACACTTCACAATATCCCCGAAGGCCTTGCAGTTGGCGTGGCTTTTGGAGCTACCGCCTACGATATTCCAGGTGCCTCGTTATCCGGAGCAATTGCACTCGCATTGGGTATAGGCTTGCAAAATTTACCCGAGGGCACTGCGGTAGCACTACCTTTAAGGAGAGAAGGATTCTCTCCGTTCAAAAGTTTCTTTGTAGGACAACTTTCAGGCATAGTAGAACCTATAGCGGGGGTACTTGGTGCCTTAGCGGTAATGGTCACAAGGCCTGCTTTACCATTTATGCTTGCATTCGCAGCAGGGGCAATGATATATGTCGTGGCAGAGGAATTGATACCAGAAGCACAAAAAGAAGGGGATACTGACATACCTACTATCGGAGTAATGATTGGCTTCGCCTTGATGATGTTTCTCGATGTCGCTTTAGGATAACTATAAAGGAGTATGAAAAAATGTCAAACAGTTTCAAAATATATATTACCCGCGAAATTCCTGAGGCAGGATTAACCCTGCTACATAAAAATTTTGGTACTAACAACGTAAGATACTACAATCAACCAACTCCTATCCCAAGAGATATACTCCTCAAAGAAACAAAAGGATGTGATGCCATTCTTTCTATGCTCACAGATAAAATTGACGCCGAAGTTATGGATAACGCAGGACCTCAACTTAAAATTATCGCTAACTATGCAGTCGGTTATGATAATATTGATATTGAAGAGGCAACAAAAAGGAAAATATGCGTGACAAATACTCCCGGTATATTAACAGAAACTACCGCTGACCTCGCCTGGGCACTAATTTTGGCAAGTGCAAGAAGACTCGGCGAGGGTGAAAGACTTGTACGGGCATCTCAATGGGCAGGGTGGAATCCCACTTTACTACTTGGCGTTGATGTATATGGAAAAACTCTGGGCATATTTGGAATGGGCAGAATAGGCCAGGCGGTAGCCCGAAGAGCAATGGGATTTAATATGAAGGTAATTTATTACGATTTAATGGACGTCCCCTTACCCCCCGAAATAAAAGCCACAAAAGTAGATAAAGAAACTCTCCTTAGGGAATCTGATTTTATATCTATCCATTGCCCACTCACACCGCAAACCTACCACGCTTTCAAGTATGAAGATTTCAAAAAAATGAAGAGAACCGCTTGTATAATCAATACTGCAAGGGGACCGATAATCGACGAAGAAGCCTTAGCAAAAGCATTAAAAGAAGGTTTAATTTTCTCTGCAGGTTTAGATGTATTTGAAAAAGAACCTGAAGTTCACCCCGACTTACTTACCTGCCACAATGTTATACTTATCCCTCACCTCGGTAGCGCTTCTATTGAAACACGTTCGAAAATGGCTGAAGTAGCCGCAATTAACATAATATCTCGACTCAACGGAGAAGTTCCGCCAAACTTAGTTAACCCCGAAGCACTAAAAAGAGATTAGTCTCGCCTCTCCAAATTTACATCTCTTTGTATCTGAAGAAAATTAGCAACACAATAATCGCAGATATAACACAACTAACCAGTATGGCGTAAAAGGTAATTGGATAATGTTGGAAAGGTATTGGCACATTCATAGAAAACAGACTAACAATAAAAGTAGGAACCATCAAAGCAATAGTAATAATGTTCAGTATCTTCATCAACACATTAAGGTTATTACTAACTATAGACGCCCGTGCATCCATTAAGTTAGATAACACTGTTGAGTGTATATCTGCTACTTTAAGACACTGCTCATTATCAACAATAAGGTCATCTAAGAATTCTTTCCCCTCCTGACTAAATCCTATCCGCTCAGCAGAGGCTCTTAACTTGGTCAAAATTAAGCCATTTCCGTGAATAGCGTTCAGATAATAAACAAGACTTTTTTCTAATGCAAAAAGATTAATTAAATACTTATTCTCTAAAGAACGGTTTATTTTCGTCTCTACTTCTTCCGCAACCAAGTTTATAATTTTTAAGTGCTCAACAAAATGAGAAATACAATTATAAATTACCCGAAGAACTACATCCGGCGGAGATATAAGAGCAATTTGTGGTTTCTGAGAAAATAAAGTAGTCTGTTCGTTGGAAACAATTATTACCTTACCACTAAAAAGAAATATTCCTATAGACACTATTTTGAAATGATATTCATCGTATGCAGAGTAATTTTTCGGCTTTTTAACAATCAGAGCCCAATGGTTTTGTTCCTGTTCTACACGGGGGAGTTCATCAGGGTCAAGAGCAGAGTTTAATGTATGTTCATCTATCTGATATTTCTCAATAAGAACTTTCTTCTCTTCAATTGTCGGTTGGAAATAAGCCTCCACTACACAGCCTATTTCGTCGGTAACTTCAATAATCTTACCCTCGCTAATTGCATACAACTTCCGCATTCTTCTAACCTTCGCATAAAAAAATTTCCTTTATTACCTACACCTAAAATGACCTTGTTTTTTGCCCCTCAACTCCCCGTAAAACATTATAACAATACAAAACTACCATCTGCAAATATTAATTTCCATCAACAATCTTCGTTAAAGAGAACAAATTACTTATTAAATAAACTTTTAATCTTCACAAAAATATTTTTGGAAAACATTAAAACATTACTTTTAAAACCGCTCAGAAAACTTTGGAGAGCATTATAAATTTTCTTTCTCAGAGGAGGATTTTCCTGTTCTCTCTTCCAAATTTCATAAAGTTCAAGTAGAGCATCCCTAAATTCTTTTGCAGAAGAAAATCTCTCATCTGGATTTACCGCCATTGCTTTTCTCAAAAAATCATCACACTGCTTTGGCAGGTCAGGACGAAGAGAAGAAAATTTATCGCCCGGCTTAGGTCTTCTCCCAACCAACATCTCAAAAAACATAATACCAAGTGGATATATATCTGCTCTTTTATCTACCCCCGCCGCATTTCGCAATTGCTCAGGGGCACAGTATTGCATTTTACCGAGATTTGCTCCTACCATAGTCAGCGCTGAGGAGGCATCCTTTAACTTTGCTAAGCCAAAATCAAGAAGTCTAACTGAGCCATCCTTACATACCATAACATTATCAGGAGAAATATCCCTATGGATGGTAACTTTATGTGCGTGCTCCAAAGCATCTGCAACTAACGCAAGTATCCTCACGGTATTTCCAAAGGAAAGAGGCCCTTTTTTCGTCAACCATTCCCGCACACTAATCCCCTCAACATATTCCATCGTATAATACATTTGTTCCCCATCCATTTTAGCATCAAAAATCTTAACTATACAGGGGTGGTTCAATCTCGAAACAGCCTCAACTTCCCTTAAAAACCTTGCTATCGCTTTAGGGTTATGCTGATATTGGGCTCGCATTAATTTCAAAGCCAATTTCTGTCCCGTTTGGTGGTCCCAAACGAGAAATACCTTACCCATTCCTCCCCTTCCAAGAGGTTTAATTACTTCATACCTCCCTGCAATTACATATCTCTGAGTTTCTCTCTGATTACTTCCTGGATTAACCTCACTCACTCTTTAAACACACCTCCACAATACATTAAAATTAAAGTCCTTGATATTATAATACCATCTTTTTTCAAAAAATATAATTTTTTAGAAGTATTATGGATTTCGAAAAAGCCAGAAAAGAAATGATTGAATTCCAAATCAAAGCACGAGGTATTAATTCTCCTGCAGTTATAAATGCTATGGAGAAGGTCCCAAGACATTTATTTGTTCCTGATGACTCTCAAATTTACGCTTATGAAGACCATCCTATTGGAATAGGTTACGGACAAACCATATCACAACCTTACATGGTAGCACTTATGACCGAACTCCTCGACTTAAAACCCACTGATAAAGTATTAGAAATCGGAACAGGCTCAGGCTACCAAACTGCTATACTGGCTGAAATTGCAGAAAAAGTTATCTCTATAGAAAGATTAAAAGAATTAGCAACTTCTGCACAAGAACGCCTCGAAAAATTAGGATATAAAAATGTTACAGTAATTTGCGGAGATGGCAGTTTAGGCTACGAAAAAGAGGCACCCTACGACGCTATTTTAGTTACTGCAGGTAGTCCTGATGTCCCAGATACCCTCAAAAAGCAATTAAAAGATAGTGGGAGGTTAGTAATTCCGGTAGGTAGCACCTCTCTTCAATTCCTACTCAAAATAATTAGAAATGGAGATAAATATATTACAGAAAAACATACCTCTTGCATCTTTGTCCCCCTCATAGGAGAAAAAGGCTGGAAATTCTTCAAAGACAACTAAATTGTGCAACTTCATCTCATACTAATTGAAAACGAAAAAATCTTACCTGCCACTCCTCAATTATAAAGCAACAAATAATCCCTCTAATATGCACTTATCCAGCATTATACGATAAAATAATATACTCTTAAAACTAAATGGAGAGTCCTCGAACTAATGTCCCAGGATAGAATAAGAAATTTTTGCATAATTGCACATGTAGACCACGGAAAATCTACACTGGCAGACCGTCTTCTCGAATATACGCATACAGTAGATATCCGCGAACTCAAAGAACAAACTTTGGATATGTTAGACATAGAAAGGGAGAGAGGTATAACTATAAAAGCGGTCGCAGTGCAAATGAAATATACGGCAAATGATGGTAATGAATACAAACTTCACTTGATAGATACTCCCGGACACGCAGACTTTTCGTATGAAGTATCACGGGCACTTGCTGCTTGTGAAGGTGCTTTGTTACTTGTGGACGCTTCTCAAGGTGTTCAGGCCCAAACTCTCGCACACGCATATAAGGCGGTTGCCCAAGGACTCGAGATTATACCCGTAATCAATAAAATAGACTTACCAAGTGCAGATATAGAAGATACAAAAAGACAAATTGAAGATGTTATAGGATTAGATACATCGGAAGCAATCCTCGCAAGTGCTAAAACCGGAGTTGGAACAAAGGAAATACTTGAGGCAGTAATAAAGAAAATACCTCCCCCTAATGGAAATCCCGAAGCCCCACTTCGTGCACTCATATTTGATGCGAAATATGATACTTACCGTGGTGTAGTCGTATATTTAAGAGTAGTGGACGGAGAAATATGCAAAGGGCAAAAAGTTTTATTTATGGCAACAGGCGTGCGCTACGAAGTTAGTGAATTAGGGACATTCACACCGGAAATGGTTCCTAAAGAAAAGTTGGAAACAGGAGAAGTTGGATATATTATTTGCAACATAAAAAATATCAGGGACACTAAAATAGGCGACACAGTTACGAATGCGCATTCACCTGCAAGTAATCCTCTACCTGGTTACGAAATAGTAAAGCCGGTGGTATTCTGTGGAATGTATCCTGCAGTATCTCAGGACTATGAAGAACTAAGAGATGCCTTAGAAAAATTATCCTTGAACGATGCCTCTTTTGAGTACAAACCTGATAGTTCAGATGCCCTCGGAATGGGGTTTAGATTGGGGTTTCTCGGCTTACTTCATATGGAAGTTATACAGGAGAGGCTCGAACGAGAATTCGGGCTCAATCTTGTAATGACAATGCCAAATGTCGCTTACAAAGTAAAAAAGACAAATGGTGAAGAATTAATTATTCAAAAAGCATCACAAATGCCCGACCCAAGCGAGATAGAATCAATAGAAGAGCCGTATATCCAAGCAGATATCATAACCCCAATTGAATACCTTAGTGCAGTGAATGAATTGTGCAAAAAGAAAAGAGGTATTCATGTTAAAGTCGACTATCTCGATGCAAAAAGATGTCTCGTAGTTTATCAACTTCCACTTGCAGAAATAGTAGTTGACTTTTACGACAAATTAAAGACTTGTACAAGGGGATATGGTTCATTGGATTACACATTAATCGGATATAAATCAGGCGACCTTGTAAAACTTGACATACTAATAAACAATGATGTTGTTGACGCTTTGTCTGTAATAGTTCACAGAGACCACGCACAAAGTGTCGGTAGAGCATTAGCAAGTAAACTTCGAAAACTAATACCTCGCCAGCAGTTCGAAGTGGTTATCCAGGCCGCTATAGGGAAAAGAGTCATTGTTAGGGAAACTATAAAACCCCTGCGAAAGAATGTACTCGCTAAGTGCTATGGTGGGGATATAACAAGAAAAAGAAAATTATTAGAGAAGCAAAAGGAAGGTAAGAAAAGAATGAAGCAAATTGGGGTTGTAGAAGTTCCACAGGAAGCCTTCATGGCACTTCTTAGAGTAAATGAAGAATTAGAGCAATAGATTAGGATATAGTCCGTGGAGAGCATACCTAATAGTAATAGAGAAGAGGGAAATTCTTTTGATTATCAAGTAGCCCCGCAGAAGATAAGTAAATCAAAAAGAATTATACTTTTCATCACAGGTCCATGGACACTACGAAATGCTATTGAGTGGATATTACTCATAGTAGGTATCCTAATAATAAAAGGCTTTATATTAGACCAATACCTAATTCCTTCTGATTCTATGGAGCCTACACTGCGGGGTGGAGGCCTTTTTACCGGCGACAGAGTACTTGTTAATAAATGTATTTACGGAATTCGCATTCCTTTTACTACTACCTGGGTAACCAGATGGGCTTACCCTGAAAGATGGGACATTATTATTTTTAAAAGTCCTGAAAAAAAACTGTGGCGAGAAAACCTCATCAAAAGGGTAGTAGGGCTCCCTGGAGAAACCGTAGTAATAAGAAATGGAAAGGTAGAAATAAATGGTAAAGAACTTGAGCCACCACCAAGCATACAAAGTAAACTATTTTATTATAATCAAAAAGACCTTCTTTACCTTTTATTTACAACTGAAGACGAAAACTTATATAAAACTATACTACGGATTTTTGAAAAATATCCTTATAGATACGGATGTATAGAATCCGAAGAATTTATAAAAGTTCCACCAGGTCACTACTTCGTACTTGGAGACAACAGCCTAAACAGCATCGACAGTAGATATTATGGTTGGATACCTGAGAAAGACATAATAGGAAGAGCATTTGCAATCTGGTGGCCTATAAACAGAATGAAAGATTTTACAGGCTTTTCGAATACATGGTATGGCAAAATCACTATATTTGGCTTACCATTATTGGTAATAACTATATGCGTATATTTAATATATCAACAACTAAGAAACATTAGGAGTAGCGTGAAAAATGAGTAGTGGTTCTCTATGGATGGAAAGAGGAATTTTGGGAGTTGTTCTTAGGATTGGCGGTGCAATAATAACTATTATAGGTGTATATATCATTTACAAGAGCAACAATGCCTATCCCGAACCTTCTGAGCCATTATGGTGGACAGGTCTCGCCGTTTTTGTTCTCGGACTACACCTATTCTTCTTCAGCAATATGCCTAAGCATCAGATTTACGAATGGCTAAAGAGTGAAAGTATAGCACTCACCCTCGCTCTTCTTATACGCTGGCCCATTGCAGAACCATATAGAATTCCCTCCAGTTCTATGGAGCCGACTCTTCACGGAGACAATAGATTTGGTAGGGGCGATAGAGTGTTTGTTAATAAGTGGATTTACGGGGTAAGATATCCATTTATGAATAAAAGAATTTGGTACGGTAAAAAGCCCGAGAGATGGGAAATAGTGGTTTTCCAAACTGTAGAAAAAAACGCAAGACATAAAACACTTGTAAAAAGAGTCGTAGGATTGCCGGGTGAGAGGGTTCACATTGAAAATGGGAAAATTTACATAAATGGGAAGCCATTAGAACTACCCCCAGATATGCCAAATATCTACTATACATCCTCTTCTGGCGGTTTTGAAGAAATGAAATATGGAATCCGAACGGAAGACGAGTATTCTCTCATTCCTGAAAACCACTATTTCGTTTTAGGAGACAACAGTGCTTTTAGTAGAGATGGTAGATTTTTTGGATGGGTGCCAAATGAACATATAGTAGGAAGGGTCTCGTGTATATGGTGGCCTCCCTCACGTTGGAGAGACTTCACAGGATTCAGTAAAACATGGTGGTGGAAAATATTATGCACACTCTTAACGATTTTACTAATTATAAGATTACTATTTGGTAGGTCTGTAGTGTGGTACAGGTGGAATAGTAACAAATTGAGTCATTACTTCGTTTACTTCCTGGCGTATGGCATTAGATTACCATTCACGCGTCTATGGATTACGCAATGGAAGCAACCCGAAAAGGGAGATATAGTAAGTTACTTTGTTCCCGAAAATGTAGAGGGTATCCCTGAAGGTACTATTGCTTGCGGAATTATAGCGGGCACAGAAGGAGACAAAGTGCTAATACAAAATGGTAAATTGTTAATCAACAATAATGAATTTTCTCATCCACTTTTGTCTCAATCTAAACTTCTACCTGACTATACTTCGAAAGAAGCAAGTTATGGATATATAAAAGATAAAGAACACTCAGTAGTTCCGCCAGGGTATATATTCGTAATATGGAGTGTTTCTGATTCAACAGAATTAAAAATCGACAGTAGAACCTATGGCTGGATAAAAAAAGAAAATATAATTGGAAAAGTCAAGGCTGTATGGTGGCCTCCTTCTGATTGGAAAATTTTTTCATAAACATCAACGACTAAAAAGAAATATGATATATCTCAGAATATTTGTTCTTAAGGTAATTTACAAAAGGTTCTGAAGTTACGGGGCGCTCAGTAACTTTCTCCACAATTTCAATGGCTTTGAGTCTTCGCCCTACTTCAAAAATATTTTTCTTTAGCCATTCTCTTATAGGTGTAAAATCTCCATTCTCTATACACTCTTCAAAATTGATGCATCCTTTCAATTTTTCCGCTATCTGGGCTGAAAAAAGGTTTCCTAAAGCATAACTTGGGAAATATCCAAAACTACCGTGAGACCAATGAATATCTTGAAGACAACCTTTAGAATCACTGGGCGGTTTCAGTCCAAATATCTCCTGAGAGAGCATACACCACCTTTCAGGCACAGAATGGACATTTAGTTTACCCTCTATAAGTTCTTTCTCAATAAAATACCTCAAAATTATGTGTAAATTGTACGAACATTCATCAGCCTCTACCCGAATAAAATTTTCTTTCACCTGATTAACTTCTCTGTATATATCTTCTGGTGAAAAATTAGCAAATTCTTTCGGGAAACAATCTTTTAAAATCGGATATAAAAGCCTACAAAAAGCAAAACCTCTTCCTACTATATTTTCCCAAAATCTCGACATAGCCTCGTGAATGCCGTAAGATGGAGCCTGGGCAAGCCATGTACCCCTATCTTCCAATTTGAACCCTTGCTCATAAAGAGCATGCCCACATTCGTGAAGCGAACTGTAAATACCTGAGAAAAGATTATCTTTAGAAAAACGAGTAGTAATCCTCACATCGAAGATATCAAGATTGGTAGTAAATGGATGGACTGATATATCTAATCTCCCAGCACTGAAATCAAATCCAATCAAACTAACCAACCTAAGTGAAATTTCTCTTTGTCTTTGTTCATCCAACTGGATACCTGAAAATTTCGAAACAATATCCCCCTTACTCAAAATACTCTTATACATAGAAGACTGTTTTTCAAGAAGAGCACCAAAAATCGAATCTAACCTATCCACAGTCATACCTCTTTCATAATCTTCTAACAAAGCGTTGTAAGGTGAACCTTCATAACCAATATAATCAGCCTTCTCCCGAAGCAGAACTACTAAATTCTCAAGATGGGGAGCAAATATTGTAAAATCATCTTTTTTTCTCGCTTCAACCCACGCGTGATATGCTTTACTTCTTGTTTCTGCGAACTTACCCACCCAATCAACGGGAAGTTTTAATTCTCGTTGCAGGTCATAAAAAGCCTCCTCAAACATAATAACTTCGTCAGGAGATAAATTTTCTCTTCCTTCGAGCAGTAAAGATAACTCTTTTAATAAGATTTGGTCGGTTGCAAACTGATGGATAAGTTCAGAAATAGTTTTTAATTGAAGAGCACGACTCTCTGCACCTTTTGGGGGCATGTAAACTTCCTGGTCCCATTCTAATAAAGAAGAGATAGCACGCAAATGTAAAATTCTATTAAGTTTTGCCTTTACAATACTTTTCAATTCAAAAAAAGACATAAAAAGAAACCCTCTTTAAAAGTTTAATAGGAAGCCTCATAGAAGAGGAGAAAAACTACCGTTGAGCCTCATATTTTTCTATCTTCTTTCTAATCTGCTCATTTTTAGAGTCAAGAAATAAGGCTCGTTTCCACTCAGCAATCGCTTTATTTACATCTCCTTTGAGTAGATAAGCATCTCCAAGGTGGTCTCTCAGAACAGCATCGTCTGTATCCATTTTATAGATTGCTCTTTTGATATAAGTAATAGCCTCATCCGCATTACCTTTCCTGTAATAAACCCAGCCAAGACTGTCAAGATAATAAGGATTTTCAGGGTCAAGTTTTAAGGCACGCTTTATTAGACTTTCCGCTTCATCTATCTTTATATTCAAATCTGCGTAAAGATACCCGAGAAAATTCAAAATTTCAGCATTTTCAGGGTCTAATTCCAAACAAATTTTAAGATGTCTTTCTGCCTCATCATACTTCTTTAATTTCTCGTAGCATATCGCAAGATAATAATTAACCCAAAGATTCCTCTCGTAATTAGAAAACAATCCACTTAATATATCTACAGCCTCCTGATGTTGGTCTGCAATTAGTAGCAATCTACTTCTAACCAAACCAATTGTAATTGAGGGTACTTCGAGGTCAATTTCTGCTAATTTCCCATAAAACCAACACGAAACTACACCCTCACCAAAACTATTCCATATAGCGGTTATAAAATCATTACACTCTGAGTCAAGATTACCCACCATACTATCTAACGATGAAATATCTTCTTTATATTTCGAATCCCCCTTAAGATTTAATATTACAATAGACAATATCTTACTAATCAGTGGATATTCAGAAACAGGCAAAAATGAAGCCGATGTTTTTAAGTCTCCAATTCGAGCATAAAAAAACGACAATAGTAATTTCTGAAGTGGGGATAATTCAGGGAACTGTGCAAGTTTCCTCGCAGATTCACGCGCTCTATCAAACTCTCCAAGACGAGTATAGGTACCCATTAAAACTTCCCAGGCTTTAGGGTCGTCTTGCTTTTTAGATACATACTTTTCTAAATTCTCCCTTGCACTATTTAATAGTTTTTCATCAAGATAAAGCAAAGCAAGGATATAATGTGCCCTAATCATACGTGGGTCTATTTGAAGAGCCTTTTCCAAACTCTGTATTGCTAATTGATTGTTCTTAATCCGAGCGTATGTCAACCCAAGTTGATAATGGAGTAAAGCACTATCTGGTTTCCTTTGTATCATCTTCTGATATATTTCTATTGCAGAGACAAGGTCATTTGTCTTTTCCTGAATGTCTAAAAGTGCAGTATACCCAAGAACATTCTCAGGGTTTAGTTCAATTGCCTTTTGAAAAGCGGAGATAGCCTCGTCAATCTTACCTAATCTATGGTAAAGTTCTCCTTGGATAAGATACAAAGGTGGTAACTGCTCACGTGACAACATTTCATTTACATATGTAAGCGCATCATTATATCTTTCTGCTATGATATATAACCTAACCAATCTTATGAGTAAAGCATTGGGAATTTCTTTATTTCCTGCAGTCTGAATGGTTTTTTCCAATTCTTCTATAGCCTTGTTTAAATTACCCTGACGATAGTAAATCATAGAAGAAATATAATGAGCATAAGATTCGCCCCTACTGTTATCATTTTGAATTTCACTTGAAGAGGGAAGGTTAAAACGACGCTCTGGAGTAAGAGATTTGCATCCTGAAAAGGAAGAGACTAATAAAATAAAAAGAGAACTAATCAAAACACGAGCAAAAAAAATACATCTATTCATTAACTAACCTTCCCTACAGAGTTCTTTTGAATTAAATAAGTCGTTTTCCACTCTATTAGAAAGTGGGGCAAAACTTAATCTGTGAATAGGCGAAGGACCTAACCTTTCCAAAGCCATTAAATGTTCCTTCGTTGCATACCCTTTATGTTTTGCAAAACCATAACCTGGATATATTTTATCCATTTCTTCCATTATTCTATCTCTGGTTACTTTAGCAATAATACTTGCTGCCCCAATAGTCGCAGACTTTCTATCTCCTTTGATAATCCTCCACACTTCACAAGGTGCTCCCCGAAGATGATAGCCATCTACTAAAACCAAATCAGGCCTACTCTTCAATTTAAGTATTGCCTCCAACATAGCCTTATAATTAGCCTCTTGAATTCCAAGAGAGTCTATCTCTTTTGGGGAGACAATTGATATACCGACATCATGTTGTCCATTCATTAGTATATCAAAGAGAACTTCTCTTTTTCTTTTGGTTAGTCTTTTTGAATCATCAATACCATTTACCTTCCCATTTAATATAACTGCCACCGCTACAATAGGTCCCGCAATAGGCCCCCTCCCCGCTTCGTCCACTCCTGCGATATACCTAAATCCTACTTCCCTTGCTTTTCTCTCAAATTCCCATTTTTCATCACGAGGATATTCCATAACATTAAGATACTGTACTATTCGAAACTAATTTTGATTAACAAACTAATTTAATTATAGAAAAAATCCCACCCTAAAAAAATTTAGCGGGGAGAATTTCTCTCCCCGCCCTTTTGAGCTAACGAGGCTATCAAATTCTATCAATCAACTCATACAAACTTCCCACCAGAATTATATACCCGGCGGTAACAAGTGACCATATGACATCGTAACCTTCGAGCCATCAGCCTGTATAACTGTAACGAAGTTGGTATTGGCACCTTGTACATCATTAGGTCCACCAATCCACTCTATAACAGCAGAACCATTTTTCTTGGTGTCCACTATACCTGCCCAGGCAATAGGAGTATTTGCATCAGGACTCAGAGGTCTATCAGGCACCCTTACTCCTTGGTTACCTTCTTGTCCCCCTCCAATACCTTGTAGTTGAATAGTCTGAGGTTCTCCTGTAGCAGGATCTAATACCACCATTGTGCCACTTACTGTTGGATCAGGGTCACGAAGCACAGGTCTGAAAGCCAAAGCAGACCGCGGAGCAATAGTAAAGGTATTATAAGGAGCCGGAGGTCCTAACCATACACCATCCGCGTTATAATACGTAATCGAGCAAACAAGAGTAGTATCTACATTGCTCTTTAGGTAAACCAAGTTTGTCGCACCGCTTGTCTTACCGGGGATACCACTCCCCGCAGCAGCATTGTCAGCAAACCATGGAATAGCCAGCGAACTTGCTAATGCTATTCCCGTCCCTACGAGGACTACTGCAACTGCAAAACTAATTTTTCTCATACTCACTTCCTCCTATCATTGATTTAACTTAGTTAATGCGCTTCGCCTCTCAGTCACACACCCTGAGTGTGACTACGGCGATAGCATATTCAACTTTCTATATAGTTTATATCACAAACCAGTTTGAAATGTCAAGTCAAAATCTAATAATTTCAAATTACATAAGGATATAATATGCTAATCCTTTGGCTATCAAAAACTTAGTAAAATTT
>CAZZMK010000035.1:0-2537 GCA_964655185.1 uncultured Nitrospirales bacterium
ACTGAAAAAGAAAATTTCCTAAAAAACTGCCACTACTGCTCCGGGCATTATGATAACATTGAGGATTATAATAGATTGGCAAAATTGATTGAAGAGTTAGAACAAAAGGAGAAATCCAACAAAGTATATTACCTTGCTATACCCCCATTTCTTTTTCTTACCGTGTCTAACTCTCTCTACCAATCAAATCTATCAAAAGTCCATAATGATTCAGTATGGACGAGAGTAGTCGTAGAAAAACCTTTCGGTAGAGATAGAGAATCTTCAGACGAACTTACTCTGGGTTTGCAAAAGGTATTCAGGGAGGACCAAATTTACCGAATTGACCACTATCTCGCAAAGGAAGTTATACAAAATCTAATGGTGCTTCGATTTGCTAACCTTATCCTGGAACCAATCTGGAATAGGCAATATGTAGATAATGTTCGGATATCCTGGATGGAAGACTTAGGGGTGGAGGGTAGAGGAGGCTATTTTGATGAGTATGGTATCATAAGAGATGTTATGCAGAATCACCTACTCCAGATGGTTGCACTTGTGGCTATGGAACAACCAATAAAGTACGAGGCGGATTATATTCGGGATGAGAAGGTAAAGGTTCTTAGGTGTATTCCTCCTGTTTCGCTATCGCAGATTGTTATAGGACAGTATGGACCAGGAATATACAGGGGTCAACAAAGAGTAGGGTATCGGGAAGAGGAAGGTATTCCCGAGAATTCAATTACGCCTACATATTCTGCAGTAGTGCTTTTTATTAAGAATAGACGATGGGACGGAGTCCCCTTCCTTTTGAGAGCAGGGAAGGGCTTGTCAAAGAAAATGACGGAAATAAAAGTGCAATTTAAAGAAGTCCCTGCAAATATTTTTGCTGAAGTTGTTCCCCATATGGTGCCTAATGAACTTGTAATTAGGGTTCAACCCGAGGCAATGATAGCACTAAAGATAGTAAATAAGGTCCCAGGTTTGACATTAAGCCTTAGTGAATCTTACCTCGACCTTGCTTATGAATCTGCCTTCGAAATGCGTGTGCCAGAGGCTTATGAATTACTTTTACTCGATGTTATAAGAGGAGATAAAAGTTTGTTTATACGGTCGGATGAATTAGAATCTGCTTGGGATATCTTTACCCCGGTTTTACACGAACTTGAAACAAAACGCATTCAGCCTACAATCTATCCATTTGGTTCTGATGGACCCCAGAGTGCAGACTTGCTCGCAAGTAAATTTGGAACAACTTGGTAACTAAAATTGGTAACTAAAAAAGGAATTAAGGAGAATAATTATGAAGATTTCAAAAAGATGTTTTGAGCAGAGAAAGTTGGTCATAATGGTTGTAGTTGCATTTTTCTTAGTATCAATTGCGACTTCGTGTGGAAATCAAAAGGGGGTAGAGCAATCGACCAAGGAGACCTCCGCTAAGAAACCACGGATTGCCCTAATAATGAAATCGCTTGCAAATGAATTCTTTAAGACGATGGAGGAAGGAGCCAAAAAACATCATCAGCAAAATTCTGACAAGTATGAATTAATTGTTGAGGGGATAAAGGATGAACTGGACATAAATAGACAAGTCCAATTAGTAGAATTGATGATAAATAGGAGAGTAGATGCAATTGTTATAGCACCTGCAGATTCTAAAGCCTTGATTCCCGTTTGTAAGCGAGCAATGGAACAAGGCATTGTAGTAATTAATATCGATAATAAGTTTGATGAAGATGTGCTAAAGCAAAATAATGTGAAAATTCCTTTTGTAGGTCCTGATAATAGAAAGGGTGCCAAAATGGTAGGTTTATACCTTGCGGAGAAGTTATCCCCGGGTGATGAGGTGGCTATTATAAATGGAGTTCCGACCGCTTATAATGCTGTTCAAAGGAGATTGGGTTTTCTGGATGCTATTAACGAAAAAGGATTAAAGTTGGTGGCAGACGAAAATGCAGACTGGGAAATGTCGCGTGCTAATCAGGTTGTCTCTGCTTTAATGACTGAAAAACCTAATATCAAAGGGATTTTATGTGCCAATGATAGTATGGCACTTGGAGCCATATCCGCACTGCGGTCAAATGGGATGTTGGGAAAAGTTCTTGTAGTAGGATTTGATAATATCTCCGCGGCGAACGAGTTAGTTCAAAAGGGTGAATTACTTGCTACTGCCGACCAACATGCTGACTTGCTTGCTGTATATGGTATTGAATACGCCTTGAAGTGTCTGGCTACTGGTTCACCACCTGAAGATATGGAAACACCTGTTGATTTAATTGTTAAGAAGTGAACCTAATGTGGCTAATAGCAAATTAGATATGTTTAGAATCCTTATAAGAGGACAATTAAGTTTAATACTTTCTCTTTTTGTGTTGATTTTATTCTTTAGTCTCAAGGCGGAATTCTTTTTTTCATATCAAACTCTAATCACGATAATAAACCAAATCCCTCACATACTTGTACTTTCTGTGGGTATGTCTATAGTACTGATTTCTGGAGGTATAGATTTGTCTGTCGGTTCTATTCTCGCAGTTTCGTGAGCGGATTTTGGTGTTATG
>CAZZMK010000036.1:0-8757 GCA_964655185.1 uncultured Nitrospirales bacterium
GGATTTCCGTCTTGGTCTACAACTATTCCCTCAAGAAATGAGGTTTGAGGAAAAGCATTATCAGAGAGAAGAATTGTATTCCATAAAGTAAGGAATAGAAGCACTCGATTAACGATTTGCATAATCAACAACATCTTTTAAGAGTCTCTCATAATCTGTATTATATACTTGCTTAAGGGCTTCTTCAGGTGAAGAACCATCCTTAATTACTTTCAAAAAGTTTAGAAATTTTCCTTGTCCGTATCTTTTCCACAACATACTTACAGCCAAATGGGATTGTGCATAGACTAAACTAACTTTTTCTTCAGAATTAAAAATTTCGGGAATCTTTACCTTCTCAAGTTTTTCAAAGCCTAACAATTTCTCATTTTCTTTGGCTTTAAGTACTACAAACTTTTTTTCGGGACTAACTTCACTCGAAAAATATTCTGCAAGTCCTTCGTTAATCCACCAGGGTACTCTATCCTTCATATATTCAAATACAGCCACATGAGTATACTCATGAAATATTCGCCTTTTTATTTCCTCCTTAGGCAATTCACTCCCATCTTTCCCTATAACAGAAATTCTAATCTTACCATCATACACCCCGCCTATTGTTTGCCCTAATTGTACAACTGCATTAAATCTACTTGTATCATAGAGAATAACTTGTATAGGAGAGGAAGGATATATCCCGCCTAATTTTCTTCCAATTTCAAGGTAAGCCTGCTCTAAGTTTGTCAACACAAGCGCACGAGTTGTATAAGATATTTCTTTAGGGTAAGTTAGTTGGAAATGCCTTGAAGCAGAAAAAACTTTTTTAAAATCCTTCTGAACTAATTCTTCTCTTGTGGCTTTTTCATATTTTCCCTTAAGTTCTCTTCGAGTAGGGTCTACCTGAAGTACATACTCCCATTGTACCCTTGCAGATAGAATATCTCCATCTCGATAATAAGCCTCTCCCAGTAGTTCATGAGCATCAAGATAACCCGGCTTCAGTTTTATGGCTGTTTCAAGGTACGATATAGCTTCCTGTATTTTCCCCGCATTTAAGCAACAAGCACCTCCCTGCAAATAAGCAAAGAAATTCTCTTTGTCAATCTTTAGCACTTTATTAATAAGCGAGATAGCCTCTTCACAAGCATATATCTTCGCTTTCTCACTTGCTAAGGCTAAAAGCGCATTACATAAATTTTTACGAATGTATTCATTATCAGGATAAAGGTCATAAGCCCTCGACAAATACGATAATGCCTCCTCAAAATTTCCTTTCTCATACTCTTCTACACCTTTATTATTCAAAATTAAGGCTTCAGAAGAAAAAACACCTCTGCACAGTGCAAAGACAACTAAAAAAGTTAAATATATTATAAATCGAGTAGTGGGGATATTCATGTGTACCCCTAAATTAGTCTCTACATAATGCAATTGCTTCAATTTCTACAGATATACCACCTGGGAGTTCCTTGACCCCAACACAACTTCTGGCAGGATAATTACCAGAAAAATATCTTTTGTAAATCTCATTAAACTCTGAAAATTTCGTCATATCTGTAAGAAACACTGTAACCTTTATCACATTTTCAAGGCTGGAACCAAACTCTTCAAGGATAATTTTCAAATTCTCAATGGTATACTCCACCTCCTCAGAAAAACTCGCTTTCAAGGGGCCCGAGCCATCTCGCTTGAACGGCCCTTGTCCAGATATAAAGAGAAGATTCCCTACCTTTACAGCGTGTGAGTATGGTCCTACTGCCGGGGGACCATTCTTAGAAACTAATGGGTACCTTTCCATAATATGTTCCCCTATAAATATTATAATTAGAGTATAAACCCAAGTATGATATATTATACTACACTTAAGTTTGACCTTCTCCGCTTACATTACATATTTTGATATTCCGAGTTTACCATATCTTCTGCCCATACTCATGAATAAATAAATATCGAGACTACATCAATAATGAAAAGATGGATTTTTATAGACCAATTTAGAGGATTTGCTATATTTTCTATGATACTTGTCAATGTATGTAACGAACTTCCTACTTCACCTTACTGGCTAAAACATCATGATTATGGCTTTACATTTGCCGATTATGTAGCACCTGTTTTTATTTTCATAGTCGGTTTTGGATACAGGCTCTCTATAACAAAAGAATTATCAAACAAACCAAAAAACGAGGTTAGGAAAAAGTTCATCCGTAGATACTCCATTCTCACCTTTTTAGGGTTTATATACGGTCATTTTGATTTCAAAGTAGCAGTTTGGGATGCTTTAACAGACATTGGTATTGCAGGATTATTAATGTACCCCGCAATGAAACATAGCGGGATGTTAATACTTTTGTTAGGTTTCATCTATGTTGGAGTGTACCAGATTATTTTCAGTTTTACCTCTTATGGACAATGGTTAATGCGCCACTCAATAGATGGAGGTCCTTTGGGCCCTTTGAGTTGGGCTTTTATACTTGCATGTGGAGCATACTATGCTACATTGTTTGAAAAAATTTTACCTACAAAAACTCACTCTCTTATCAAAGATACTAACAATAGTTTTACCAATAAATTATTGTTCAAGTGGTTTATATTAGGAACCCTACTAACCATGATTGGTTATCTATTAGCACACTCTCCCTTTACGGAGATTAACATACCTTTCACTCAAAGGGGTATGACTATTTCGTATTCTATATTTTCTGCAGGACTCTGTGGATTATCTATAGTTATTTTTTACGTAGCAAATGAAATAATAAACATTAAAATACCATTTATCAATACGATGGGTAAGAACCCTCTTATCTTATATTTCATACAAGCAATACTTATTTTTCTATCTTTGTCTCTATTACCTGATTTCATTAAAAACTCTCAATACTTCCATTACATTCTTGCAATGGGTATACTTACCGCATGCTATGTTGTAGCCAAAACACTTGAAAAAAGGTCTATATATATAAAAGTCTAACAATTGAAAGGAGTAACCAGATGAGCATAATAGGTACACTTCTAATCCTGTCAGTCGCTGTAAACCAGCCACTATTCCAAAAAGAAAATATTTTTACTCCAAATGAGAAACATAATCATGGGTCAAGCATAGTAGAAACTCCTAATGGTGACCTACTTGCGGTATGGTTTCACGGCTCAGGTGAAAGGACTGCAGATGATGTAATACTTCAAGGCGCAAGAAAGAAGAAAGACGCAGATAAATGGTCTGAACCTTTTCTTATGGCAGATACGCCAAATCTCCCTGACTGTAATCCTGTTTTATTTGTTGACCCAAGAGGAATACTATGGCTCTTCTGGATAACCGTTCAGGATAATCAATGGGGAAGTTCCTTATTAAAATATAGAATCTCTGATGACTATGAGCAAGAAGGGCCTCCTGTGTGGAAATGGCAAGATGTGATTCACGTTCGCCCGCTGAATCTTGAGAAAATGTTCCTTGAAATGTTAGAGAAATCTAAAGAAGCCATTGAAATAATTACTCAAATTGAACCTAATTTGAAAGAAGAAGTTGAATATGCAAAAAAGTCCGCTCAAACTAAACTATCACAGCGACTCGGGTGGATGACGAGGATACATCCTATAATGGTCAACGAAAATACTCTTATGTTGGGATTATATTCCGATGTTTTCAACTGCTCACTTGCGGGGTTCACAGAAGACTGGGGTAAAACATGGTATTTCAGCAACCCAATTCTCGACCCAGAGATAAAAAATATTGCTAACATTCAACCAAGTTTTGTTATTAGAAATGATGGAACAATAGTTGCATTTATGAGAGACAATGGCATTCCTAAAAGGGTAAGAAAGGCTTATTCTACAGATTCAGGAATGACTTGGTCTAATGTAATGTTAACGGAGATCCCAAATCCAGGTTCCAGCGTAGAATGCATAAAATTAAAGAGTAACAAATGGCTTCTTATATGTAATGACACTATCTCTGGAAGACACAGACTTACCGCATATTTATCTGACGATGAAGGAGAAACTTGGAAGTGGAAGAAAATATTAGAAGAGGCACAACCGGAGAAAGGCTCCTACTCATATCCTTCCGTCATTCAAGCCAAAGATGGACTAATACACTGCACTTATTCTTGCAAAGATGAGGAAACAAAAGGTTCCACTATTAGACACGCTTGGTTCAATGAGGAATGGCTACTAACTCCTGAATCAAAATAATAGGATAAAAAATCAAGGATAGACTATGTACTAGGTGGTAATAATTTGTCCAGAATTTTTGATATAGCCGAAGGAGTTGATACAACAATTTCTACTCTTTTTCCTGAAGCGTGCTCAATATCTTCTATCGCCAGCAAATCCATAGGATTTACCATTGCTACTATTATCGTGTCACTTTCGCTGATTCTCAAAGGTACACACTTATGCTGTCTTATTATACGAGGAGGAATAGAATTAAAGACCATCGGGTCTACAGATTCAAGAGTAATAACTTCAAACGGGACATTACTTTGGCATGCCAACGCCTGGGCTACTGCTGATTCCGAAGCCCAATTATTTTCTATCAGAATATCTCCCAAATGTTTGGTGGGATTCTCCTTCTGAATTTTCAAAGATTCTTCTAATATCTCTTTAGAAATTATCCCAGCACTAAGCAAAATTTCACCAAGATTTGGCTTCTTTCTTCCCTTAGAAAGTTTTTCTTTAGCCTTTAATATCTCCTCGTACTCAGAAGAAACCCCGCCTGAAGGCTTTCCTACTTCTGAAGTACTCACTACATCAGAAAATCCAATCTCTTCCAAACTTTCAATCTTTGTTACAGTCTCACTACCACTTACTAATTCTTTTATCTTCTTCTTTAATCTGTCATTTTCAGCAAGTGCTTCAGATAGTTGTCTTGCCAACTCAGAACCCCTATTTTTAGCGACCTCAGATTCTAACTGACTACTTAATAACTCAACTTTTTTCTTTTCCTCTTCCAAGTGTTTCTTCAATACTGATATTTCTTTCTCTTTCTCATTTAAATTAGATTCTAATTCTGAAATTCTCGATTCTAATTGTTTCCCTTTATCTTCAAGGAAATTAACCGTCTCTTCTCGAGAACTCAATTCTAATTTGTACTTTTCGACCTCATCTCTCAACTTCTTTATTTCATTTTCCAAAGAATCTACTTGTTGCTTAGTAGGAGCCTCATCTAATTGCTTCTGTAGATTAACTACTTCTTCCTCTCTTGAAATTAATTCTTCTTTAATACTCGATAATTCCTTCTCTAAATTAGCAGCTTTATCTTTGTAACTCTGAATCTCTTCCTCGAGAGTAGTATTTTTATTTTCCGCAATTTCTAAATCTTTGAGGACTTTCCCTAATTCGTTTTTTAATTTATCTACTTCTTCAGTAGACGGCAACTCTGCTAACCTCTGCTCAAGTTTCTCTTTTTCATCTTTCAAACTCTGATTTTCTCTCTTTAATAAATCTAACTCAGAAGCCTGTTTTTCCACACTCACCTTCAATACTTCATAATCAGCCATCCGCTCTTCAAGACTCTTAATTACCGCTTTTTTCTCCTCTATCTCCTCTTTCAGTTTTTCCAAATCCTCTACTTTGGGCAATTCTTTAACCTTCTCTTCCAATTGAGTAATAATCTCTTCTTTTTCCTTTACCTGTGACTTTAATGAACTAACTAACTCCTCTAATTCTTTCTTCTCTTTTTTCATCGAATCAAGTTTAGATTGAACTTCCTCAAACTTATCAACGCTCACAGAATTATTCAACTGCTCCTGTAACTTCCTAATCTCCTCTCTACTAATATTAAGCTCATTTACTAATCCTGAAACTTTTTCCTCAGGTGCACTCTTTTCCAAAAGGTTTTGTAGATTTTCTATTTGTTTTTCTTTCTCAGCAAGTTTTTCTTCAAGATTTGAGATTTCTTTTTCTTTCTTCGAGGAAATATCTTCAAGTTCTTTTTTTAGTTCTGCCAATTCTTCCTGAATCGTAGCATACTCATTTAACTTCTCCTCCAATTCTTTTCTTTCCCTTTCTAATTTTTTATTAACCTCAGTTAATTCATCTATCTTCTCCTTAAGCGAATTAATCTCAGATAAATCAACCTCCGAAGATCCTCCAAATTCACTTCCTTCTTTAATCCTTTTTATTTCCTCAATCAGCCCCTCTATTTTATTTTCCAATTCTTTTATCTCTTTGGTTTTCTTATCAATCTCATTCTGAAGTAATTCTATTTCAGAGTCCTTTTGCGTCAGCAAATATATTTTTTCATCCATCAAATGCTTGAGCGAATCAAGTTCATTCTTTAATTCCCCCCTCTCTGCAAATATTTTCTCTACAACTGATTTAAACTGGTCAAATTTTTCCTTAAATGTAGTCCAGTTATTACTCTTCTCTTTCTTGTACTTTGATAAACTCATGTATTGGTGCTTAATTGCACTGTGAAGTTTTAGAAAAAACTCCTGATGAGCCTTCAAACTCTTGTCGTCTAAATCCCTTATCTCTTCTAATAACTTCAAAAGGCCATCGATTTCAAAATTAAATTCTTCATTCATTTGTTTAACTCCAAAAGTTCAGTTTATGCATACTTGTTTCCCACAAATCCCTATGATATTTAATTGCCAATCTTTATTATTATCATAGATTTATATACCAACTGTCAATAATTTTCAAGTAGTATCCTAAAAACACAAACTGATAGAATTCAAACTATAAATAACTCTGGCTTGAAAATCTATATAAAATTGTGTATTGATATTATCATTATCTAAAATATAAATAAAGTCAAATCGACAGGTAATATCAAATGCCCAAAGATAAATTTCTAACAGTAGAAGACATTGCTGAGTATCTAAAACTTAAGCCATTAACTGTAAGGCAAATGTTTAGAATAGGAAAACTCAGAGGATTTAAACTTGGAAAATCGTGGAGAACCACTGAAAGTTTATTTATAGAAGATTTGAACAAAATTGCAAAAGAATATGGAATCACTATTAACCTAGAACCAAAAGGGACCTTACCTAAATCCAAAAAGAAAGCCCAATCTGATGAGGAGTTATTATTTGTAAACCATACTAAAAAACGCCCCATAAAAAAGAAAAAGAATCACGAGTCAAAAATAGAAGGAGATTTACTCTTTGACATTTCTACCGACGATTAACATACATAGTGAACAAATAAAAAATAGCCTGAGGAATCAAACCTCAGGCTATCTTATTATTCACTTAGGCAAAACATGTGTTTTACTTAGCATGTTTTGCTAAATATTCCGCTACACCTTTCGGGTCGGGTTTCATAGCCTCTTCACCTTTTCTCCAATTCGCCGGACATACTTCTCCATGCTCCTCATGATACTGTATTGCATCAAGTACCCTAATTGCCTCATCAACGCTCCTACCAATAGGCAAATCGTTAATCAAAATATGGCGAACAATCAAGTCCCTATCCATTATGAACAATCCCCTCAATGCTACAGCGTCTCCGAGCAAAACACCATAATCTCTCGAAATCTTCTTCGTTAAATCAGAAACTAACGGATACCTAATATTTCCAATTCCACCTTTTTCAATAGGTGTATTTCTCCACGCCCAATGAGTAAAGTGCGAATCAACTGATACACCTATCACTTCGCAATTTCTTTGTTTGAACTCATCTAATCTCTTATCAAACGCAAGTATTTCAGACGGACATACAAAAGTAAAGTCAAGTGGATAGAAAAACAGGAGCACATACTTCCCCTTATAGTCAGATAGGGAAAATTTTTCATTAAAACTTCCGTCTGGCATTACCGCTGTTGCCGTAAAATCTGGGGCAGGTTTTTGAATCTGTACATTACACATATCCACTCCTCCTATCTCAATGGTTTTAGGTTTGATTAAGATTTGCTCTTAAACTAAGTTCGCCTAAATTAAACATTATCGGAGTAAATTTTATTCCAGAACATATATTTCATTCCTTTGCAGGGACTCCTGTTAGGTCGGACAAAATCAATGGATTAATTGCCCTTTGAGATAATTCTTTATCCAACCAGAACAAACCACCCGGGGCATCTTTTACAAGTTTTAGTTTATTGAGAATATCCTCCGCATTTGCTTCTTCTTCCACTTGCTCATTTATGTACCAGTCAAGAAACATTCTTAAAGCGCGGTCACCCTCTTTTTCTGCAAGTTCAGCCAATTTATCAATACATTGAGATATATGCCTCTCATGATTATAAACAGCCTCAAAAGCCTCTACTGGAGAACTCCACTCACGAGGGGGTTCTTTTATAGCATACAACTCGACTTTTCCACCTCTTTCATACAAATAGTTCTCAAACTTACGCGCGTGGAACAATTCTTCTTGAACCTGAATTTTAAGCCACTGAGCAAAACCTTTAAGGTTTAATGATTCAAAATAGGCTCTCATTGAAGCGTATAAATACGCGGAGTATAATTCCTCATTAATTTGTTGGCAAATTGCTTTATTCAACGTTTCCTTAATCATAACTTATCCTCCTCTCAGGTTTAGTGTTATAAGCAGATACAGTTTCATATTATATAACCAAAAATTGTTAGAATATATTTCCTCTAAAACTAAACAATGGAGTAATTTATGGGTATTAGTATAACGAAATTTCATTTAATAGCGATACTTATAATAGTCCTCGTGATATTTTTTGACCAAATATCAAAAATTACTGCTATAAAATATCTAAAGGGTAAGCCTCCTATCTCTTTCCCCCAATCATGGTATCCTAATGATATCTTTAGACTTACCTATACCGAAAATACAGGTGCATTCCTCAGTCTTGGTAGTCAATTATCTGAA
>CAZZMK010000037.1:0-4195 GCA_964655185.1 uncultured Nitrospirales bacterium
TGCCTCTTGAACCGTGTTGATTATTTTAAATAACTCTGTGAAATATTTTTTCTGCTTCTTCAATGAAGAAACTTTAGTTACAGGTACATAGTCCAGGTGAGGCACTTCTATTTGTAGTTGCTCCTTTAACTTTTCAAAATGTCCTTTTTCCTTTTCGACCAAATCCCATTTGCTAAATGCAATAACAATTCCTACACCTTGTTCTACCGCATATCCGATTATTTTCTTATCCTGGTCAGTTATACCTTCAGTACTTTCGATTAAAACTAAAGTAATGTCTGCCCTTCTTATCGCTTTTAGTGTTCTGTGAACACTATAAAATTCTACAGCCTCTTTAATATGAGACTTTCGCCTCATTCCTGCAGTGTCGATGAGTATACACGGTTTTCCTTCCCAAGTAAAAGGTATGTCAATAGCATCTCTTGTAGTTCCAGGTCTTTCGTCTACAATTACTCTCTCGTCTTCCAGAAGCACATTTACCAGGGATGACTTGCCGACATTTGGTTTTCCAACGATAGCAATTTTGGTTGCTTTTTCCACAAGAGATTCATTTATATCTTCAGGGACATTTAGGTTAGGTAACAAGTTATAAATTGTTTCTAATAGGTCATTGATACCCTTACCGTGTATGGAAGAAATCGGCAACGGTTCTCCCAGTCCGAGGCTATATAGTTCGACGAGATTCTGTTTGTGTTTTTCGTCATCAACTTTGTTTGCAACGAGTAAAATGGGTTTATTTAGCCTGATTACAAAATCTCTTACCTCGAAGTCGAGTGCAGTCAAACCCTCTTGGGCATCTACGAGCATAAGAATTATGTCTGCCTCCTCGAGAGCCTTTCTTACTTGTTGAATTACTTTTTCTGTTAATGAGTCCTTCCACTCATTTACTATTCCACCTGTATCTGTAAGTAGAAACTTCTTATCCTTAACATTTACGATAGTATCGAATCTATCTCTGGTAATACCCGGTTCGTCAAGTATTATGGCATGCATACGCCCTGATAATCGGTTGAATAGGGTAGACTTTCCCACGTTAGGTTTACCACAGATTGCTACAACGGGTAGTTTGTATAACTTACTTACCATACACAGTTCTACGATAACTTAGAGCGAATTTTATGCCTATAGTTAGATAGTCGAACAAAGAAAGTACCACCAGAGTTGTGCATAAAATCAAGAAAATCTGAATGAGAGAAGCGATTTGAAGTGTAATTAATCCTATATATATTGATAAGCAAAAAGAAGTTATTTTTCCCAAGGGCCTTGGAGTAACTTTCACCTGAGCGAGTTTCTTAGAAATTAGATATGTTCCCACTACTATAACGCTATCTCTGAAAACTACTAATGGAGGAAACCATAAGGGAATATTGTGTTCAAATGAAGAATTGGCTGCTAAAAATACGAGACTTAAGTTTACAGCAAGTTTATCTGCCATAGGGTCGAGCCGCGCACCTAATTCGGAACTCATTTTGAATTTTCGCGCTATGTATCCATCAGACAAATCAGTTACTATCGCGATAACGCAAAGCACAAAAGCGATATACCTTAAGAATTCTTTTTCAGGTGTATATAGGAGCACCGATAGTAGGAAAAATGGCAATAACATTAATCTAAATATGGTTATCATATTGGGGATAGTCAACTAATAGCCCTCCTCTTACGGTGGATTAATCTTTTCATAAAATACTTAATCTTTTGGTCGGAGGTATTTTCTTATCCTATTAATTAATTCACTTGGATAAAAAGGCTTTGTAATGACATCTACAGCCCCTGATTGGAAACTATGGGCTCTTGCTTCTGGTGAATGTGCAGAGGTTATACAAATTATCGGTATTGTTTGAGTTTGAGGGTTCGATTTTATTTGTTGACATACCTCGTACCCACTCATCATCGGCATCATTATATCCAACAAGACGAGGTCGGGTTTTTCGGATGAGACTAAATCTAACGCAGATATACCATCGTATGCAGTTATTACATCGAAACCTTCTGTTTTAAGTGTTCGCTCTAAGAACTCTACTACATCGGGCTCATCATCTACTACTAATATTTTATATTTTTCCATCTTAAAATCCTCCAGATTTCATTTTTTATTAAGTATATCTATAATGTGCATTTTAGTTTTTTTCCTAACTACAGGTTTGGAAGTGGGGAGACTTACGGGTTTGTACTCTTCGGGTCTTCTAATCTCTTCTATTATTCTTTTTGCACCGTAATCTTTTAACCCATGGGGAGATATAGCCTCTCTTACTATTTTTGCTTTTATAGGCACACCTAAAAGTGTGGCAAAATCTTCTTTCATCATTTGAATGACAATTTCCTCATTTACATCAAAATTTTCAAAACTCCTTACTCTAAGTCCATATCTGTTTAAATCCATAATTACGCACTTAAATTTCTTTTCAGGTTCTTTTTCTCTCCATACTAAACACGGTCTACAAGTTGCTGTTCGGGGGGCAATTCGCCTTCCCTTCTGAATGCTACCCTTTACAGGGTCTACATACATTTCTTCAGGTAGATATTTTCTCGATGAATCTAACATTTTCTTTCCGAATTATCAATTTATTATAACTTAAAAAGCACAAATCTTAAAATTATTATTTTAGGATTAAAGGTAAAAGTTTGATTACATTGAAGGTCTGAAGTCTCTTATAACGAGTTGGCACCCTCCATATAGTTTTGAAGGGGAAATTTTAGGTGTGTAAACAATGTCTATGGTTTTGGGAATTTCTTCTCTAAAGAATCTTTCCGCCATATAGTAGCCTATTCCATAGAATTCTCTATTATCTTGCTTGAGTAACATCCTAACATGAAAATCTTTAACTACCTGGACTGAGTGAGGTACAATTTCTACATTTG
This sequence comes from uncultured Nitrospirales bacterium, assembly GCA_964655185.1. Lineage (GTDB taxonomy): Bacteria > Hydrogenedentota > Hydrogenedentia > Hydrogenedentales > Hydrogenedentaceae > Hydrogenedens. The sequence continues at coordinate 2,860 of CAZZMK010000037.1, forward strand.
CGGTGCAGAATAGAGGTGGAGGATTGCCATATCCAATGGGTTCAAATCGCCTCAGCCATTGAAGAAGTGGAGTATCTATTTGAGAAAAATTGATGATACTGTCTAACTCAAGTACCTGCTCTTGTTCTCCTGTGCTTTCTTCCTGAACCACTTTCTTTAGCAATTCTGCGAATTCAGGTATTTTATGCTCAAGCAAAGAAAATCCTGCTGCTGACTTATGCCCGCCATATTGTTCAAGACAGTGACTGCACTTATGTAAGACGTTGATTATGTCTATACTACCAACACTTCTAATTGAGCCTTTCGCAATTCCTTTATCGTCTATGGATATTAGCGCTACAGGAATGGAATATTTATTGGCAAGCCTACTTGCTACTAAACCTATAATTCCTTGATGCCAATTTCTTCTTGTTATTACTATTGCAGGAGTTTCGCTTGTTATGCATGCTTCTATCTCACTTATTGCATCTCTCATGATTTCATTTTCTATACTTCTTCTTTCTTCGTTTGCTTCCATAAGACTTTGGGATAGCTCCCTGACTTTTTCTTCATCTTCGCATAAGATTAATTCTAAAGACTTCGATGCATTATCGAGTCTACCTGCTGCATTTATCCGTGGCGCTATGGTATAAGATATCTTCTCTACATCAATCTGGTCTAATTCAATACTTGCCATCTCTGCTAAGGCACGAATACCTAATCTCTTGTATTTGGCTAAGTGTTGTAAGCCGAGTGCAACCAAAGTCCTATTTTCGCCTGTCAGAGGCATTACATCTGCTATGGTAGCAATTGCTACAAGGTCTAAATCGTTTGGGGTCCCGTTAAGTGCAAAAGATAGTTTAAAAGCAACACCCGCTCCACATAAATTTGCACTCGGATGGTCTGGGGATTCCAACTTTGGATTAATTATGCTTACCGCTTCAGGAAGTGTTTCAAATGGGGTATGGTGGTCAGTGATGATTAAATCAATTCCAAGTTCCTTTGCCCTATAACTCGCTGGCAGTGTCGAAATACCATTGTCAACAGTGATAATCAATGATATGTCGTTTTTGTTTGCTTCTTCTACGATTTCGCTTGTTAAGCCGTATCCATTTGAAAGTCTCTCGGGGAGGATTGGTGTTATATTCTCTAAACCAAATCTTTTTAGCCCTCTTGTTAATAATGCTGTTCCAGCAATTCCGTCTACATCGTAGTCACCAAAAATCCAAATTTTCTCTTGGTTTTTCTTTGCGGTTAGCAATCTTTCTACTGCTTGTGACATTCCTTTTAGAGTATATGGGGATACGATATGCTTTACTGAAGGTTTGAAAAATTCCTTTACCTTTTCAGGTGTATT